>CALBXV010000589.1 GCA_937890045.1 uncultured archaeon | reverse complement strand
TTTGGAGGCATATCCAGATCGTGTTTGCTGGCAGCACGAAGAAGCAGACGAGCTACCATACGAAAACAAGCTGCGTTTTATCTTGCCTCCAAGAATTTTAGGAGTTAGTAATGCCAAAGATGGTACAAGAGTTAAATAACTTTAACGTAGGAACTATGACTACGCCTGATGTAAGGGATATACCTGCAGAAGCAGCTTCTTATTCTCTAGACTTAGATAGCGTAGTGGAGGATGGATTACTTAGAGGGGTACCTGCTGATGCTGTTTTCGTTACAGATGATAGCACTAATGCTACTACTATGGATGCTTACGTTACGGGTTCTATTCAGCGAACTGCTACAGAAAAAGATATAATTTATTATCAAAACACTGGGAATAATTTAAAAGTTATAAAGGCTTTGGAGGATACAAATGGGGGGGAGACTGTAACCATAGAGTCTGGTATTGTATCTAGTGGTGATGAAGTTTGCATGGAAACAAATAATAGAGAGGTCCATGTTGGTACAGGGTCTGATTCAACCGATGTCCCTAAATGGGTCGGTTATATTGATTATGGGCAATTTGGAGGAACTGCACCAGCTGAGGATGGTACGAATGCACCGGTTATAGAAGACGCTGAGTTAAAATCGTTAGAAGGATTTCCATCTTTCTATAAGACAGTAGGTTATAATGATGGAACGTATGAATATGTTTATGGTATAGATTTTCAAGGGTCGAGGATTTATAGGGTTCGAATTACAGGTGGTCTTGTTGTAGAATCTTCTGCTGTATTTGATAGTTTGCAGGGACTATGTGTAGATAATAGCACAGCTCACTTGTGGGTATATGATGCTGGGGTAGGACAGGAAGGAGCTATCTATAAAATTGATATTGCTGCTGGAAACGATGATATGAATATAGTCCAGACGAATATGTTGATTGATTCTTTGGACAACATTATAGTAGATGCATCGGATAATGTAGGGATTTTAACGGATATGATAAATATCGGTGGTACCCTTTGGTTTTCTG
Organism: uncultured archaeon; assembly: GCA_937890045.1. Next base: position 3,282 of record CALBXV010000589.1, on the reverse strand, counting down.
CTTGGGTAAAATATGGGGCAACCATATTAGATGATAGTGGTGCTTGTAAATGGTTGTACAAATTGACAGAACCCACAGTAGATGGGGATGTCACCTTATCTGAGATGACACCTACATGGGAATCTGCTGAGGTATATTCACAGGACGATACTGATCCAGCAGGTGCTGCGAATATGGGGAAATGGTGCGGTGGTACCGGGCTTTCAGCCGGTCCTACGTTAAGAACTTTCCATACACCCTTATGTACTATCACAGGTAGTAGTACGCAGGTTGGATGTTTAATACGGGAAGAGCATACTGGGACAGGGTCTTCTGGTAGAACTTGGATAGGAAATAATAAGGTTGACGGTACTAATCATTATAATATAGTAAAATTTCATAATGGTAGTACTTACTTAGACAATGTTCCCGTTAATGTATTTATTGTAGTAGCTGATAATAGTGCAAGTACAGATGCTTCACGATATCTTCAGAGTGATGGTTTCGCTATAGAGAATCTTTGGGTATCAGCTGCGTCTTCAGGTTGGGATACAGCAAATTTTAATAGCTTAGATAATGGTTCTCAGAAGCTTTTTATTTCATATTCATCAACTTCTTTGGCTATATGGGATGATATTGCTACTGCTACTCTTGCAAATGGCAGTACGAATGCTGCATATAATGTTGTAACGATGGCGACTACAACAAAGAGTATTAATAATAATTCGAAAGCCTCTATATCTGTCTTTAGCGATGATAGCACTAATACTTCATTAATGTCAGCAAATGGATTGGGAGGAGGGAGATTAGAACGGCATACTTACACACATGGTACTGGTGCTCTGAGTGCTGCGACTGCTATTAGTCGTGGTGGAATTACTATAGTACCTACTGCTACTGCAAGTACAGATGGTGCATTTCTAAGTACTAAGAAATATTTTTATGCTGTGTCTTTTGTGTATGATGGATATCAGGAAAGTCCATTGACATCGAAAGTACAGATAACACCCGGCTCAGCATCTAATATGGATATTGAGATACATTTGAGAAAATTGTCAGTATTTCCAAAAAGAGTAAGTCATGTAAATTTATATCGAGGAGAGTCAGCAGATACAACTTCCGGAGAGCCTGATGGGTTTATGAGGTTAGTTCGATCATTCCCTGTTACAGCTGAGTGGACATCTGCGGCAGATGACTATTGGGAGGAAGATTCTAGTGATGTATATAGGAAAAGAGTCTACTCGGACAATCAAAGTTTGGGAGCAAGTTATGATGCTATTAATGGGATGTCTGAGACTATAGATCAATCTATAGTTAATTATGCTTTAAGCACTACGCATATGGGACATCATGTCGTAGCAAAATGTTATCATAAAGATTTACCTAATGCAGAAAGATATGTTTTCAAGTCAAAGCCCAATAAATTTGATCAATTTAACTGGACAACTGATTTTGTTAGGTTGCCTACTATACCGACTGCAATAGCCTCATTTAAAGGACGTGTATATGCTTGGGATTCGAATCATACGTATGTAATTAATATGGATGGGATGTATATCGAAGATGTATATGAGGGGATTGGTTGTATAGGACATCAGGCGTTTAAGGTTACAGACGCTGGCATGTGCTTCGCAGATGAGACAAATATATATCTTCATGACGGTAGACAAGCTCAGGCAATATCGGAATTAATTAAGGGTGGGGATGCGGTTCCCAGACCTACAAACTTAGCGGGGTCTTCAGTGACTTCGCTAGATGTAAGTTGGGAAGCAAAGGCTAGTACAGGAGGAGCTAACAAGGCAGCTATTTGCGTAGAGTTCGATTCTAAAAGAAGTTCTTTTCTGATTTTTTGGTCACATGCTGACTCTAGCGATCCCAGTAGAGCCTATTGCTGGGCTTATAATCTTCCTCGAAAGAGGTGGGATTTATGGAGTGTTACAACTAGTAGTACTTCTTCTTATGTTCGTACAACTTTTCAGGATAGTAAGGGGAATATTTATTATAGTGATGGTACTAATTGTTACAAATTTTTGGGGGGAAGCACGAGAAAGAGATATGAATATATGACTAAGTTGCTTTCTATGCAGCAGCATACTCAGCCTAAGAAGTTTCATGGATGGGAGTTAAGATACAAGAGAAGCACAACTAGTGAGGCAGCTGCAAAGTATCCATTGGTATACTGGTCCTTACAGAATGGTACTGTATGGACACATGGAACTCATGCAGGTGACTTCGGAGAAACTTCTAATACTCAAAATAGTAATACTACCTATACTCATATGCAGGGAAAATTAAGAGTAAGTAATGGGGGTGCCGCTCAAACGCAGGAAGCAAGAGATATAAAGTTTTTCATCCAAGATAATGTTGAAAGCGACGGGACTACAATAGCAGCTACAGAGGTAGATAGCCTTGGTGTAGTATTTAGACCTTCAAGGAAAGCAGCAAGGACAGTCACTTACTAATGACATATATAGGTCAAATAGAATTAACTAAAAAGAAACCACCAAAGGTAGACAATGATAATCGTGCGTGGTCTGATCTCTATGACACATTAAATCATCTTATAGATTCAGTTAATAGTAAGAGTACTACTGAGCAAAGACGACCCGGAGATTTACATAATAGCATTGGTGATCTTAAAGTCTTTAAAGATAAGACAGATAATAAGTATTACATGGAAACAATGACTGAAGATGGTAGTGCTAGAAGAGAGATGTTTATTTCTGATAAAGATAGTAGGTCTGGAGATGATTTTTATAGTCTCGCGGGGAAAAAATCTGGCGGTGGTGGTCTTAGTGGATCGAAAGATAGTAGGAATATAGAACAACAATTATTTGAGCAGATTCCTTGGACAGGTGGGATTCCGAATAATATTACCGTAGATGCTGATGGTAAGCTTGTAACAGATACGGTGGCAGGAGCTACTGTAAGTAATAATTATATAGTACAAGCAGACCTTGTGGGAAGTGATAAAACTTGGACTGTAAAACCTAATAATACTACTATTGATAGTGATGGGAAAATAGTAGAAGACAATGTTGCTGGTGCTATTGTAACTAATAATAAGATAGTAGCAGCCGATGTTGTTGGTAGCGGGAAAACCTTTACTACTAAACCTCCTGTAACATTTAGGCAAGCTAGTATTCCTACTGCTCTTACTGCGGGTGATTTATGGTATGATACAGATGATGGAAATAAGTTGTATCGTGCTGATGCAGCAGGTGCTGATCAAATTACAAGTGGTGAATGGATAGCTACTGTTGATGCAACGATTGCTATTGCTCAAGCTGATGCTGATACTGC
>CALBXV010000588.1 GCA_937890045.1 uncultured archaeon | reverse complement strand
TTTAACGGTAAAATCATTTTTAAGTAATTTTTTAATTTCTTTAACTTGACTGCTTTTACCACTACCGTCTACACCAAGTAAGCAAATAATATTTATACAAATTCACCTAGATTTAACCGAATATTTGACAACAATTTGAATTTATAGATTTCATAATACTAAATTAGATTTCTAATTTAATATTATTTAGAAAATCTTTCCCAACTCCATTCTTTTCCATGATTTAAATACCATTGAACTGTACGTTTTAATCCTTCTTTAATATCCACAGTAGGTTTCCATCCAGTTAATTTATTTATTTTAGAATAATCACTTTCTAATAATTCAACATCAAGTGGTCTAAGTCGTGTTTTATCAATTTGTATATCAATATTATCATAACCAAATTCTTTACCAATTAAAATCGCTATATCTTTAATTGAATAGGATTTATTTGAGCCGATATTAACAACTTCTCCTTTAGTTAAATTTGAAGTCATAGCAGAAATCATTCCTAAAGCTGTATCTTCTACATATGTGAAATCTCGTTTTGCATCAATATTACCTAAATGTAAAGTTTTACCATTAAATAGTTGTCTTATAATTTCAGGAATAATATATGGTTGTGTTTCTCTTGGCCCATAAGAATTAAATGGTCTAACTATTACAACAGGAATATTTCTTTCGTAACTAAAAACAAAAGCGGCTCTATCACCAGCTAACTTACTAACAGCGTAAGTAGACAGAGGATTTAATGGATGTTTCTCATTCATTGGAATTATTTGACCTGTTCCATAAACTTCAGATGTGGAAACATGAATAATGCGTTTTACATTAAAAGTTCTACAAGCACTTAAAAGATTAATAGTACCATTAACATTTACTTGAAAGAATTTTTCAGGATTATCATAGGAATGTGGAATATATGGTTCTGCAGCTAGATTAAATACATAATCAATATTATATTTTTTAAGAGTATCAAAGATTTTACCGCTAATCACATCACCTATAACTAGAGTCATATCTTTTTCAATGTCACTTAAATTATATTTATCACCATAAAGTAAATTATCATATACAATAACATTAGCACCGACTTTAATTAATTCTCTAACTAAAGTAGATCCTATAAATCCAGCTCCACCAGTTACTAGAACATTACAATTTTTTAAAGAATTCATAGTTACATCATATAACTTTTAATTTTATCATATATATAATATTTAAAACGAATTAATTATTATTTCCTATAAAAGTCATATATAAACCATATAATAATTTAGATTTTTGTATAAATAACTTAAACTTGGAATACAAGAATTTATTTTTAGGGATAAGTCTAATAGCAAATAGAATATCCCCATGCACAATTGTTTTTGATAATATAATAGTAGAAGAATAAATAATTAACGCTAGAAATAGATAAACAGGTAATAATATAATATTAAAATTAGTAGAAAAAGCGATAACATATACTATAACACTCATGATTATAGAACACAGTATGCTATTAATCTGTATTTTTTTATCAATAGATACCGTAAAATATTTTTTAGCAAAAGAAAATGCGAATACAAACATCATAATAAATGTAATTGCTCTACTAAATGCAGCGCCTTGAATTCCATATAAGTATGTAAGAATAATACTAGAAATTAATTCTACAATTGCAGTTAACATTAAAACAAGTAATATTATTTTTGTTTTTGCTATAGCGGTTAAACTTGAAATAAATAAAACAGTTAATCCATAGAACATTAATCCAATAGACATAATAGATAAAGGTAAAATAGCATCATAATATTTTGCACCACCTAAGATATATAGAGCTACAGGAGATAACGCAGCTAATAAAAATGTAGCAGGAGTGAAAAATAATGAAATGTAACGGCTAGCAATTTTGAAACTATGACTAACACCCTCTAATTTAATTTTTCCATGTACTTCACTAATAGTAGGAGTCAAAGTCATTATTAATGGCGCCCCAAGAATTGATATAATAGCGGTAGACGCTGTTGCTGCAACGAAATAAGATCCGAGTGAATTTAAGTCTAAAAATGCAAGAACAACATATTGATCAATAGCATTTAATATATGCTCAAATAAATACACACCCATCATCGGAAAAGAAAATAAGAATAATTCTCTATATGACAATGGGTTTTCAGAATTATCGTTAATTTCAACCATTGAGGAATTATTGCTTTTAATAATCTGTTTTAATATAATTGGTATACCAAATATAATTATAATAAAAGAGGAAATAGCCCAACTTGCCATAAGACCAAGAACTCCGAGTCCTAGATTAATTAGTAATATAGCAGTAATTAGTCTAGATATTCCGGATAATAATTTTATTAATGCAATATTAGAAAATGTTTGAAATCCTTGTAGAAATCCTAATGTTACAAATCCAGCAACACTAGGCAATATAGTAAGAGAAGAAAATTGAATTAATAAAACATAAGAATTATTATCAAATAATAATAGAGATATTTCATTTGATAGGAAGAAAAATAAAATAGTTATAGCAATAGAAGAAAAGAAAAACACTGTTAAAATTTTTTTACTAATGTTTTTGATTTGAGAATGTTTATTTTGTCCTTTTAAATATGATATATATCGAGAAGCTGCGTAATCCAACCCAAGAATACCCAACATTATCCCAATTGTAACAGTAAGGGTTAATGCCCCATAAAGACCCATTTCTTCTTGTGAGATAGATCTAGAAATAAATAAAAATAATATTGCTCCTATTAGTGAATTAATAAAACCTTGAATAGTAATATTTCTGACTCCCTTGGCAACAGTTATAGCTTTATTACCAATTTTTTCGGTCATAATAATGCAAATGAAATTTAGGTTAAGTTTCTAGATTTTAATTCTTGCAAAGAACTTTCAAACAAATCACGAGCTGTAGATTTATTATCTTCCACCCAACTATCTAATTCAGATAAACCTGTTTCTAATTTAACTTTAGGATCAAAATCTAGAAGTTTTTTAGCTTTGGTAATATCAGCATAACAATGTCTAATATCACCATTTCTATATTCATTAGAAATATGAGTTTTGATATTTTTATGATATAAGTTAATTAATAAATCAGATAACTCTTTAATTTTTATAGGATTTCCAGTACCCACATTTATCACATTATAATTCGCATTACTTTTTTCAAGTGCTTTTACATTAGCTTGAGCTAGATCAGAAACATGAATAAAATCTCTTGTTTGATTGCCATCTTCAAAAATATATGGAGAATTATTATTTAATATTCTACTAGTAAAAATAGCGACACAACCAGTATAAGGATTTGAAAGTGCTTGTCTAGAACCATATATATTAAAATATCTAAGAGCGACAGTTGGTATATTATAAGTTTTACCTATCAGTAAACACATTTCTTCTTGATGTCTTTTAGTCATTGCGTATATAGAAGTTGGTAATAATGGTTTATCTTCAGTAGTTGGAATAGGAGATAAAGACGAATTACAGTTAGAGCATAAGTGACCCCAACTACCTTTATTCAAGTCAGATTTTTTTCTTAAAGTAGGATATAAATTTATAGAGCATTTTTCACAATTGTATAAACCTTCTCCATATATAGACATACTTGAAGCGACAACAATTTTTTTAATTGAATTATTAGTATTAACAATAAGATCAAGAAGTTTTGAAGTAGCTCGTGTATTTACATCAACATAACGTTCAATTTGATACATGGACTGACCAACTCCAACCATTGCAGCTAAATGAATTACAGCGTCGGTTTCTTGTATATATTTTTTTAATAAATTTTTAGAGAGTATATCTTCACATACATAATTAACATTTTTATTATGATAATTAGGAATTTTCTGTTTTTCACCATGAACTTGTTTCTCTAGATTATCAATTACAGTAACTTCATAACCAGTATTTACTAGTAAGTCAACTGTATGAGAACCCACAAAACCTAATCCTCCAGTAACTAATATTTTTTCTACATTCTTGGATTTCATAGTTATCAACTTTCAAAAAATACTGATTTATTATCTTTAACCCAACTTACTAATTTTTTAACTCCTTCTTCAGGATTTATAGTTGGTTTCCACCCTAGTAATCTTTCAGCTTTATCAATATTAGATATGTAAACTTTTTGATCAGATGGTCTCCAATCTTGAAACGTCGGTGAAATAGTTTTGTTAGTAAATTTTTTTAATAAATCTAATAATTCTAATAGAGATAAAGTATTATTTTTACCACCTCCAATATTAAAGACATCTCCAGCGATTTTTTTATTTGTATTTATAAAAGCATCAACAGCATAAACAAAATCTTGAACGTTAAGAGTATCACGGACTTGTTTACCATTACCATAAATTGTAATAGGTTTATTTAGTAATGTAGCTATTGTAAACCAAGCTATCCAACCCTGATCTTCAACTCCAAATTGTCTTTCTCCATATATACAACTCATTCGGAAGATAGCAGTATTCATTCCATATGTTTTAGCATAATCTTGCACATATATATCAGCAGAAGTTTTTGAACATCCATATGGAGTATGACCACAATTATCTATAGACATATCTTCAGGAATTCCATTTTCATACTGTTTTTCAAATACATATGTTTTTTCTTTTTCTATTACTTTAACTTGATTAACATTATCCCCATAAACTTTATTTGTAGAACAAAACATTATTTTAGGATTTGTACAATATTGACGGCTGGCTTCTAGTATATTAAATGTTCCAACTGTATTTATCATAAAATCATTTTTTGGATTAGTAACTGAAGTAGTAACAGCAGTTTGACCTGCAGTATGTAGAATAATATCTATATCTTGCATTAAATTTTTAGTCAATAAAGAAGAATTAGTTATATCAATATTCATTAAGGTAATATTATCATAATTTTTAAGATAATCCCAATTATATTTACTGTTTTTTAAATAATGTCCAAAAATATTAATACGTGATAAATTATCAAAAACTAGTACTTTATGACCCTGATCAGCATAAAATTTCGCTAAATGAGTTCCAACAAAACCACAACCACCAGTTACAAGGATATTTTGCAAATAAATCAACTGTTTAATATAAAAAGAATAAATTAAAAATTAAGTAGATAACAAATTAATCATAATTTACATAGCGCCAAATATATGACTAAGTGTTTTACGAGTAGCATATTGAATGCTTTTAGATTTTATTACTCTACGAATTCGTTTAGGGTGTTTAATTTCATTTACTATTGCTTTTAGATACCATTCTCTAAGTGCTTTTCTATGTAGAGATTCAATTTCTTTATGATTCATAGTAGGATAATTTAGAACAGAATAATTGCCTCCATCATATCTGGTAAAATCATCCGTATCTAACCAACCTTTAACTTTGGCTTCTTCATAAAATGGTGTACCAGGAAACGGTGTTGCAATAGAGAATTGGACGCTATCAGGGTTTAATTCTTTAGCAAATTCTATAGTTTTTAGAGTATCTTCTTTCTTTTCATTTGGCAAACCAATTATAAATGTAGCGTGTGACCATATACCAAATTCTTCACATGATTTTACAAAGTCTTTTACCATTTCCATTTTCACAAAGTTTTTTCTAATTACATCTAGAGTATGTATACTAGATGTTTCTACACCAAATTTAACTCCTACACAACCAGCTTGAGATAATAGTTTAAGATTATCACGTTTCAATGTAACATCCCCCATAGCAGTCCAAGGCATATCTAATTTTCGTTTAATAACTACATTACATAATTCTGCAACTCTATGTTTATCAACTGAAAAAGTATCATCATCAAAATAAGCAGATTTAGCATGATATTTTTCTTTTGTATATTCCATTTCATCAACTATTTTATCAGGTTGCCTTCTTCTATAAGTAGGTGAATCTTGATACATGATCCTAACAGGCATACAAAAAGAGCATCTATATGGACAACCTAATGAAGTTAACATCTGAACTTGAGGACGTCCAGCTGTTTCAAAATCATGGTAAGCATATATGGAAAAATCATCTCTATCAGGATATGGCATATCATCTAGATTAAATGTTTGAAGACTAGCATGATTGGTTTTAATTTCACCATTAGAACGATATACTATTCCTTTGATATCATCAACATTATCGTTAGATTTCATTTTTCTAACAACAAGTTCTTTAAATGTATGTTCATATTCAGCTAATAAACAATAGTCAATAAATTCATACTGTTTCATAATATCAGATGACAAAGCAGTAACATGACCACCAACAAGTACAATTTCACATCCTACATCTTGTTTAATTTCTTTTAATAATGGCATAACTAAAGGAAATGTAATAGTAGGGACATCTAAAACAATCATATCTGGGTTATGCGATTTAATTTCTTTTACAAACTCTTTATCATCCATATCTAGTGCACAAGCATCAATTCCTTTAGCTTGAGCATCAGTAGTAGTTTTTAAAAGTGATAATGTATATCCGAGATTAAACGGATATGGAAGATAATGTTCTTTAATTCTTGGTGGAACAAAAATACTAAAACTCCATCTGCTTCCACCTTGAATAAAATGTCTCAAATGATTTCCAAAATATGCTGGTGGATTAACAACTAAAACTTCCATATGGATTAATTCAATAACCTAAAAGTTATAAAAACTTTCTCTAGTATAAATAAACAATTATTATCAATTAGAGCTATTATTCTTAAATGGCAATAGCTATTCCTAAAGCGTTCCAAGTATTCTTATTAGGTTTAGTAGAAATATTAGGAAAAGAGTGAAGGCTTTTTAATTCAAATTTATTTTTATGGAAAAAAGACTTTAGCTCATCTTCAAAAAAATAACGGCAATTATGAACTTCAATCTGTGAATCTTGAACTTGTGTATTTTTAACTTGGATAACTATGAACTTAATTTTACATGTATGATCATTTTGATTTATAATAGGATTAGCTAATCTATATATTTCAGATTCATTTTGTTCAATTAGTTTAACTCTCATAGATGGAGAAATGTTAATAACACCAGGACCATACCAGAAATCAAAGATAAAAAGTGATCCTGGTAACAAATGTTGTCTAATACTTTTTAGATAATTATTAACATCTGTATCAGAAATCATATAACTTAAAACGGCAAACATACTAATACATGCATTAAATTTTTTTCCTAACTTTAAATTACGTAAATCACTTTGGACAAAATCTATATCAAAGTTTAATTCTGAAGCAAAGTTTTGGGCATTATTTATCATAGTCTGAGATTTATCTACTCCAACCATATTATATCCACGTTTAGTAAGTATAATTGAGTGATTACCGGTACCACAACCAGCATCTAGAATATTATGTGTTTTAGAAGTAGCATAGTTATTTAGAAAATTTTCTATAATATCACATTCACCAGAATAATCTTTTTTATCATAAAACGCATTATAAGATTGCGCGTATAATCCATTAAAGATATTATCTGTGTTATTTGTCATCATAGTTCATACAATATTAGAATTTTTTAATTATTATAGATATCACTTCAGATAGTTTTTAATTTTATCACATATATATTCAATATTTTTTACAGTCAAATTATTTCCTGAAGGTAAATTAATACCAGATTTAGATAAATATTCAGATATAGGAAAATTGTGAGTTTTATTTAAATTAGAATATATAGGTTGAGTGTGAATTGGGTAAAAAAATGTACGAGTTTCAATACCATCACTAGCTAAGTTATCCATTAATTGGTTTCTAGAAATAGGGGTGAAATCAGTAGTTAAAATTGAAAACATCCAATATACGTTTTTAGCCCATGAAGCCTCAGATTGCAGAATAATTTTATTTGATATGGAGAGATTATTAAGTAAATCTTTGTATAATTTAGCATTATTTCTTCTACTATCAACAAAATTTTCTATAGAATCAAGTTGACCTAAACCAAATGCAGCTTGTAATGCTGACATTCTATAACCAAAACCAAGTTCTTCATGATGAAAATGCTTTCCATCTTTACCAAATGCGTGAGCACGTAACCATTTTGCTCTTTCAGCTAATTCTTTATCTTTTGTAACTAAAATTCCACCTTCACCAGTAGTAATAATTTTATTTGCATAAAAACTAAAACAACTAATATGTCCAAATGATCCAATTTTCTTTCCTTTATACTCTGCACCATGAGCTTCGGCAGCATCCTCGATTACATATAAATTATAATCTTTAGCTAACTCAAGAATTGGATCTATATCTACTGGATGACCATATGTATGAACTAGAATAATGGCTTTAGTTTTTTTAGTAATTTGCTTTTCAATTTTATTTACATCAATATTCCAATGATTAACTTCTGAATCTACAAGAACAGGTTTAGCTCCAGTATACATAACAGAATTTGGAGTAGCAATCATAGTGAACGTGGGAATAATAACTTCATCATAAGAACCAATGTTCAATGTAGATAATGCTAAGTGTAATGCAGTAGTTCCACTATTTGTTGTTACACCGTACTCACATTGACAAAAATTTGCAAAACGAGATTCAAATTCATTAACATAATTACTTTGTGAAGAGATCCAACCAGAATTTATACATTCTTTAACATATTCAAGTTCTTTACCAGTAATAAGCGGGGCAGCAACAGGTATCTTAACTTTCGACATATAAATCAACCTATATGAAATTATTAAAATAAATGAATATTTAGGTGTTATAATTAATTATTAAATTTATTATCCACATGTTTGTAGATTTTTTCATAAGAATTGGCTAATTTATCCCAACTAAAAGATTTGGCCATTTTTAATCCACGTGTACTAAGTTTATTTCGCAAGTTCATATCTTCACCAACTTTAATAATCATACGTGCAAGTAGTTCAGGATTATCTTCTGGAACTTCAAGTCCCCATTTACGTATAGATATTTTATCATTATAATTAGATTTAGATGTCCATATAACTGGTAATCCACAACTAATAGCTTCTACACACGTGACCCAATATTCATCTACTGCTAATTCACAATTTACAAATATATCTGAAGATCTATAATGTTTAGGAAGTTCAGATTCAGATACACGTCCAAGGAAAGTGACGTGCTCTGTTAATCCTTCATTTTCAACCATTTTTTCTAGACTTAGTTTATCTTTTCCATCACCAATTATCCGTATCTCAAATTTATTTCTATAATTCATGGATAATAGTTGAGATGCAGCTTTAATTAAAACGTCGATTCGTTTATGTTCTGAAATACGACTTACATTAATAATTACTATTTTATTTTCGGGTTTTTTAAATATTTTTCCCTGTGAATTAAATAAATTTGTGTCAGTACCGACAGGTATTACTGGATATTTATAACTATGATTTTTCCAACAATGTTCAGCAAGTGAATCAGAAATTGCTATTGTGGATTTAGCGAAATGAGCTAGCCATGTTTCTAATTTAGAATAACCTTCTAGAACCCATATATGTGGAACTCTAAAAATCCATCCAAAAAATAATAAAAACATCCCTTCAAGAGGAGAATGAATAGATATTATATCAAATTTAACTCCTCTAATTGAAGCTTGTAACATAATAGCAAATGTTTTTACAAGAAACATGAATGAATAAAAAAGTAGAAAAGGATCTTCGCTAATTGCTCTAGAAAAAGGTTTTTCCCACTTATTTTTTGGGACATCCCATACACTAATACGATTACGATATGAATTAAGTTCTTGACCTTCAGTAGTCATAATATTTACATCATGACCACGTTTAACAAAACTAGAGGCTAAACCGATAATATGTTTTTCAGTACCACCTTTTTGACAACCAACCCATCTATTAAGAAATAAGATCTTCAAATATACATTATCACTATTAACTTTCAATTAAATTTATCATAGCATCATTTAATTTAACGCGTTGTTTGTTAATATCATAAAATTGGAGAGTACGTAATCTATTCATTTTACCAATCTCTTTTAATAAATTAGGATTTTCAACTAATTTAGTAAATGCGTCATTTAACATTTTAGAAGAATTTTGGTTTACTAGGAAATTGTGACTTCCAATTACTTCTTGAATAGCACCACAATCAGAAGCAATAATTGGTAATCCACAAGACATAGCTTCTATTAATGTCCATCCAAATTGTTCTTCCCAGATTTTAAAACCCCATTTTGTTCTATCTATACTTGGTAAACACAATACATCACATTGATTATAAATAGAAGATAATTTATCATTTGGCACATCTCCAAATATTTTAATTGGATATTTACTTGATAAATAATTAAGATAATCAAACAACTTTTTACCGCTACGAGTTGGACCGCAAAACCATAATTCAACCTCCTTAATTTTATCATATAATTTAAGGAATGATTCTAGTAATATGTTTATTCCTTTCTCAGAATCTAGTCTGCCAACAAATAAAATACGGAATTTATCATGATAATGTTTACTAGGTTTAAATTTAAGAGTATCTATACCAGGTTTAATTACTTTAATTTTTTCTTTATCAATTTTTATATTTTCCAAACATAAAGCAGCTTTATGTGTTGGAACTATAAACATATCAGTAGAGTTCTTCACATTATTTACATTAAAAGAATATGGCGGGAAATAAAATAATGGATTAGAAGATATAGTTTCCCAAGATGATAAACAAATTTTTATTTTTTTTTGTTTAGCAATTTTAACACATTTAGAACTTACAAAAGAGTATAATTCAACACAGTTTATTAGATCTCCAGTTAACATTTTATCCAAATTTTTTAGATTTATAAAACTAACTGGACCGTAAGGCTTACGAACAAATGGTTTAACTATTAAATCAGGCAAGATTATATTAATTTGACTATTACAATAGTTGACATTATGTTTAAATGGAACATAATTATTTGCAGTAATAAAAACTGATTTAAAGTCTGATAAATCAATAAATTGATTAATCTCTCTAATATGTCTATATTTTTCAGGTCCAATTATTACATTAAATTCATACAAAATAAATCTACTTTATCTAATGAATTTAATTAATAAGCCAAGAAACGCGGCTAAATATTGTATAAATTTTAAAACAAAAAGTCCAATAGCGTACGATGGATAACGACTAAGAAGTTTACGATGGTGAATCCAACCTAATCTAATAGGTTGAAAACGGGCTAAGGCATCAAATCGTTGTTTTTTAATATACTTAAACGCAGTATTACCATAATATATTTTTCGAAGTATAACTGAAGAGACAGGGCCCTCATGATGATAAAGCCAAGATTTTGTACGCGCTACACGATAACCGGAGTTTCGAATTCTATAACATAAATCATTTTCTTCACCAAAGATTAACTGTTCATCAAATCCTTTAACATCCATAAAAACATGTTTTTTAATAAATCTAGGTGATTCAACTAAATCATCACCGTTATAACATAGTACTTCAAGTTGTCTACAACGAGACCAAAAACTATTATATCCGTATACTTTTTCTGGAACTATAATAGCATCATAGTTTTTAGTGCATAAATTAACACATTCTTCTATTACATTAGATTGTAATTCAAAATCAGCATCTATAAAGTAAACATATTCACCTTTAGCAGAGGCAGCAGCAAGATTTTTTTTTGTAGTTCTTTCAATATGTGACTTCACAGTTAATATTTTAACATTAAATTTCTTACATATTGATATAGTATTATCTTTACTTTCGCCATCTGCAACTATAATTTCAAGTTTTTTATATGTTTGTTTTTTTAAAGATTGGAGACAAAGAGTGAGAGTCTTACCTGCATTTTTAGTAGGAATAATAACAGTTACTAATGGTAATGAATTTTGGGTTTTCATGCTAAATTATGCACTAGAATTAAGTTTACGTATTGTTTTAGTAGCTTTTTCAATATTACTAAACGTTCCAATATCTATAAAATCTGGTATATTGTATTTACTAAGAAATTCCCCTTTTTTAATCATTAAAGGTACAGTATCTTTATAAAAATCACCTTTATTATTACAATAATTTAATACTTTATTACTACATACAGAAATACCTACATTAATACTAAAATCAGAGATTGCTTTAATTTTTGGTCTTTCAA
>CALBXV010000587.1 GCA_937890045.1 uncultured archaeon | reverse complement strand
TTGTTGACGTAATTATAACTACATGTGGAACATTAGACCACGATATAGCCCGTTGCTCAAAAAATTATTACGAAGGAGACTTCAATTTTGATGACGCTACTGTATATAAACAAGGCTATCACAGATTAGGAAATATTCTAATCCCAATAGATTCCTATGGACCATTGCTAGAAAATAAACTTCAACCATTCCTAGAAAAAATTTATGATAAAGGAATAAAATCAATGTCCACATACGAATTTACTAATAGTATCGGTAAACATCTAAACAACTCATCGTCTATTCTATATTGGGCTCATAAAAACCATATTCCAATAATTATACCTGGAATTACTGATGGAGCTGTAGGAAATCAAATCTGGTTATTTAGTCAAAAACATCCTGATTTCAGAATTGATATTCTTAAAGACGAGCAATTATTATCTGATTTAATCTTTAAAGCTAAAAATACAGGAGCATTAATGCTTGGTGGAGGAATTAGTAAACATCATACATTATGGTGGAATCAATTTAGAGGTGGATTAGATTACGCAGTATATATTACTACTGCACTTGAATATGATGGGAGTCTAAGTGGTGCTCCAGTTAAAGAAGCTGTATCATGGGGAAAAGTAAAATCAAAAGCTAAAATGGTTACTATTAATGGTGAGTTTACGTCACTATTACCATTTATGGTTTCAAGTCTTATAGATCAAATTAAGAAATAAACAAAGAAATTAAATACTATGTAAAATACATTATGTTAAATTGAATCTATCTAAAAATAGAAAAATTATCGTTGTAATTGCAGTTATTTTATTAATCTCTATATCTTGGCCAATTATTTACTCTCAATCTTTTATTTACTCAAATAATTTTTCTAATAGAATGGCGCCAGGATTTATTGCGCAAGACTCTGCAGGTGTAATAGGTACTATGGAACCATCAATGACAGAAGAAAATATGATTTCAGAACCTATGATTGAAAGTACAGTTAGTATTAAATCATCTAACACCAATATAATACCAAGATCAATAATTTATACTGGCTGGATGTCTCTTGAAACTGATGATATTGATATTACAATAAATAAAATAAAGCAAGTAATTTCAAGTTCAGATGGATATGTTGATAATATTTCTGTAGATAAATCTGAAAAATTTGAATACGGATATATAACTGTTCGTGTACCACAAGATCAGTTCTCCAATGTTGTTCAATCTATTGAAAATCTTGGTGAACTTAAAAATAAAAATATTAGCAATAATGATATTACTGATCAACTATTTGATTTAAAAATTCGAATTGAGAACGCTAAAGCCACTGAAGCCCGTTTCCTTCAAATCCTAGATAAAGCAGTTAATATATCTGATATATTGCAAATAGAAAAGGAATTAAATAGAATCAGAACTGATATCGAAATACTTGAAGGTCATATTAACAATCTTAATAATAGAGTTACATATTCTTCTCTAACTATCAATGTCTCTAAAACCATTGAAGATCCACTACTTCCTGGCATGGACTTCTTGGAATCTATAAGACAAGGTCTTAATGCAATGGTTATTCTAATTCAATTTATAATAGCAAGTTTTATAGTACTTATACCATTCATAGCAATCTTGATTATTTACCGTATTTATAAACGTCGTAAGTCCTCCAAATAGAATTACAATAATAAACTTTATTTACAGTCAAACATCTATAATATATGGCAAGTAGTTAATATTTGCCAATAGATTTTTATAATAAATTAAATAAAGCGAAGGACGTTTATACCTTCAGAGATTTCATCTTACTTCCTGGACTAAGTAAAATTGAACCAGAAGATGTTAGTTTATCATCTAATTTTAGTACCGATATAAAACTTAATGTACCACTAGTTTCTTCACCTATGGATACAGTTACCGAATCTGAAATGGCTATTTCTATGGCTAGAGAAGGTGGGTTAGGCATCATTCATAGAAATATGAGTATAGACAAACAAGTTGAAGAAGTTAAAAAAGTTAAACGCGCCGAATCATTTATTATTAAAAATTTAGTTACTGCTAGTCCAGATTTACTAATATCTGAAGCTACAAAAATTATGTCAAAACATAATGTTTCTGGATTACCAATAGTTAAAAGTAAAAAACTTGTTGGATTACTAACCAAAAGAGATGTTAAATTTTCTGATATTGATTCTAAAGTGTCAAACTTAATGACTAAAACAGTAGTAACTGCTAGTGAATCAGTAAGTATAGATGAAGCTAAACGAATTATGCACAAAAATAGGGTGGAAAAACTTCCAGTAGTAAATAACGGAAACGAATTAATTGGATTGATAACTGTTAAAGATATTTATTCGAGAGAAAAATATTCTTTAGCTTCAAGAGATGATGAAGGCAGATTACTTGTCGGAGCCTCTATTTCACCTTTTGATCTTAAAAGAGCTAAAGCACTAGATGATTATGTTGATGTACTTGTATCTGATGTTGCGCATTTTCATAATGAAAATATATTAAAAGCAGCAAATAAGTTATCTAAAGAAATTTCTTCTAATTTTGTTGTGGGAAATTTAGGAACCAAAACAAGTGTTGAAGATGTAATTCATCGAATTGATAAATTTGATGGTATAAGAGCAGGTGT
>CALBXV010000586.1 GCA_937890045.1 uncultured archaeon | reverse complement strand
ACCATATCGGCAACCTTCTCAAATTCATTTCATTATCTCACGAGCTTCAGATTAAGTTGCTGCGTATGAACTTGATACAGAATCAGTTGGTTTCGTCCATATTACTACAAGACGAGTTTCTCCAGCTGATGCTACGGTTCCAGTTGTTGTTATCTCAGCAATCACCTTTCTAGCAGATGATGAATAAGAACCACTACCAGTTCCAGAAGAATCCATGATATAAACTCCAGGCGCTCCAAGACCTGCTGCTCCAGCACCGCAAGCTAATATTGAAGTATGTATACCTGTTGTTAAAACAGATTGAATACTAGTGGATTCAAGATACCCATTAGCGTCATCTCCATCACCTACAATAAGAACAGCATCTGTACCTGCGTTCCACTGAGTAACTGATTGGATTATAATATCAGAAACGTATGCTCCCGCAGGAATAGTAACTGAAGCAGTATATACTCCAGCAACTCCTACAGAACTATCGTCATTGAATTTCATAACCATTTCAGCTGCATTAGGATTCCAACTCGATTTGTATGTTTGTCTATCTAAGTTAGCCATCAGTTATCTCCTTACGATGCGTTAATTATAGCAGTCGAAGCTGGGTCAGCGTGTACTGTCGTTAGACAAGCTAATACACACCAAGCTATATCATCTACTGCAATAACTTCTATAACATCACCAGATGTTCCTGCGAGAGTCGCAGAATTAGATGTGAAGTCAAGAACATCATAGTCTGCTACAGTAGCAATGGCAGTAGCATAATCTATGTCTTGAACTTCAGTCTTATCATCTGTTGTAGAAAGCACCTTTATTTGACCAAAGAAACAATCTCCAGAAGCAGCATTTATTTTAGCTCCAGCAGTCGTATCAACTCCTAAAATAACTCTGTAATTTAATCCTGCTTTAGCAGCTGGAAGAGTTATTTCTTTAGCAGCAGCATTTACAAAAACAGTAGCACCTGATTGAGCAGCTACTAGTGAAAGATCATCATTCGTAACCAGCACCTCATGTCTACCATCTTGTATTTTACCATCAGCTTTATTTTGTCCATACATTGGATTTGCCATTACAAACCTCCTTATGTCCAGATAGCATGGGATTCGGCCATTGACCATTCCATGCCAGCTTCAGTTAAGATTTGATCTACCCTACGGTCGACTCCTGAGTTCTCTAAAGTTTGAACTCCTACGTAGACTGAAGTATCACGATTAATACCATTACCAACCAAAGGTCTGTAAGCACAGTTTTTCATATTGACACCAAGCATTTTCACATTTGTACCATCAAGATGGACATTACGTGCAACCTGCATGTCACCATACACAGTTGAAAATGTGCTTATATCAACACCAAATACCTTCTTCTTTCCAGTTAGTGACATATCAGCTCTAAAGTTAGGCGATATTTCGAGATTATTCGCAAAATATCCACTTAGTTTATGAAGCCAATTATATACTGCTGTAGAGCAGAAGAATAATGTTGCTTTACTTTGATTGTATCTTGGATCCACATAACTTGAAAGATCATCAAGAAAATCATCTTGAGTCTTAGAAGCAATAGTCAAACTAAATTGATTGCCATAGTTACTAATGTAATCCACTGCACCTTGAGTATATTGAATGCTATCACCATCTGAATACTGAGATCCAAATAGTAATGACGTTTCAATATCCCACTTATGTTCAATCAGCTTTTCCTTCCACACACGTGCCCACTCATTTGGTTCAAACTTCAATACTGTGGCTCTGGCCGTATTGGTCATTGCCATTGAAGTCTTCCAAATTTGAGTAAGTCCATGATTAGATGAAAAAGGTTGATCTACCCAAGTTTCGGGGAAACCAGTTCCTTCTCCAAATGCAGAACCTATCACATACGATCTGTTTGCCTCTAATTCACCAGCAATACTTCTATCTGATACTTGTTCATCATTATCAGTTGCCGTTCCAACACCACCAGCAGATGGGGTATCATTATAGAATGATGAAAACTCTAAAGCACCACTATCGTATTTAACGAGAGTGCCTTCTAGAGCCACACATTCTTTTGATCCACCACCAGCAGTCTTAGAAAGACTATCAGTAACAGTTTCTATTCTGAGAATTTGATACCCTGAAGTACCAGTATCTGTTGCACTGGCTTTACCAGGAATCTTAACTAATTGACCAGGCAAGAAAAATGCTGGTCTGGTGCCAGAAGCACCAACATCATAGTTATTGCTATTCTCATTATAGACATTCTGAAGATTACCTTGTGATGCATAGTCAGTAGACATGTACACTTTCATTCTATCACCAACTGCAGATACAGCAGAACCTGAATCTGACTGTTGCATCTGTGAATCGTCAAATACATCAGCACCACCATCTACATGACCTATGACATAGGCATATCGCTTGTGAAAGGAAGGTCTTTTCTCAGAAAACTTAAACTGAGGATCGTCTGTTGCTTTTTTCGACACTTTACTTACAAACCTAAAGAACGGATCTTGAGGAATTGCCAGTTCAGATACTCGGCTACCAAAGTTATACTTTCTTCGTATATCTCCAGTAGCTAAACTAGTACTTGTACCTGGGCCACGCCCATCAAAATCCGATACACTTAGATTAGTATT
>CALBXV010000585.1 GCA_937890045.1 uncultured archaeon | reverse complement strand
CCAAATACTATCTAAACCTTCTGCGCTATCCCCGTTAAACCATTGAATAACGCCTCTTTCAGTTTCCTGTCGAGCTTTAGATATATTAACTTTAGCATGCAGCAACTGCTCAATCATTTCTTCAGACAGTGCTCCTCCACCAATTTCATTAGCCACACCGCGTAAAGTTTTACTTAGATTTTGAGTAACATATTTTTTAACTCGTTGAGCTGTTGCATTTTCACTTAATATATGAACAGATGCTCCAACAAATCCTTGAGTAACTTTTCCAACTCTAGTTTTAGCAGGGGAGTCTAGTACTTTACGTGCTTGTAATTTAGTAAAATCTATAATTTTCTGATCAGTTTCATCTAGAAAATCATATGTTTTATTTTGCAATTGTTGAAATTTACTCTGATGTTTACTTTGAATAGCTACTAGATGTTCAGTTATTGCTAGCATCTGTTCAAAACCATTCTTATCTGCTGTATTAGAAGTTACTTGGCCAAATACTCGTTTAAACGTGTTAACTATCATCTCTACTACACGAAGAAATTTACCAATAAAATCCTTACGTATCGCTGATGGCTGTGTTTTAAGATAATTTACCATATGCCTGTGAGTTATGGCATATGCTAAAAATTCATGAAGTTTACGGGCTTCTTGTTTAGGATTATTAAATACATATCTATATTGTTGTTTAGCAATATCAATATCATTTATAGAAGGTTTATTTATTCCTTCAGGTAAAAATACTCTCCAACCTTGTCCTTTAAATTTAGGATTAGTATTTAAATCATTTTCTACCTGACGATATAATGCAGCAATATTATCAGCTAGCATCGGGCTATCCTGTATTGCTTGCCAAGCCATAGCGTGTACTAATTCATGTATATAAATTTCCTGGGGAGACTGCCCATGGATAGATAGAGGCGCCTGATAAGCAACAGATACCCTTATATGATTTCGTTTAGTTTCAAAGGTACCCTGGGAAACTCCATTGATTTGTTCAAGTGTATACGAAATATTAGAAGTTTCAGTAAGACCTTTACCTAATATACTTAATACATCTTCCAAAACAGAAGTATGGTTATCCATCTCCTGTTTACTATTGTAGTAATTAAATGAGTATTCTTTTACTTTATTAAATAGATCTGTAATTGTATTAAGCGTGAGCCCAGATTCTAATACAGTTTTAGAATCACTTTTAGGTAAATCATTTAATGATTTAAAATCTCCAGTATCTGGGTCTATATGAGGATTATCTTTAATATATTGTTTACCTTCTTCTGTATCTTTAAATTTATCCCATTCTTCTCTAATATGTTGGTCTTCTGATGCTTTTAATTCTTCTGAGTAGTCATATCCCAATGGACGTTGGGTATTCCCTAACATTTCTTCCTGGATCATCTTAGTTAAAGTATCTGTATCTGCGTCTTCGTTTAACCAGCCTTCTTCTTGTAAGAATTCGACCATTCTATCACCACCATGTCCTGCATAGTGATGCCCTTCCTTCGTGTATTTAGGAGTCTGGTGGACTACTGGGAATCCTCTTCCTAATCCTGAAGGAGCAGAGGCGTATCCTTCATATACAAGACCCAGATCTTCTGCTTCATCCTGTAGAATGCCTCCTAGTTTAGCGATAACTGTAAGTAAACGATCTCCTTTTTCTATTTGGTGTATTTTACGTTTTTTTGGTTTGTAATGTTTACTCGTCCATGTTTCTAAATTATCTTCTACTTTCTTCTTTATTCCGCCTGTAAAAGATTTAACAGTACTTATCAATTCCTCAGTAGGCATATACATCTGATATGCTGAAATCTTTCCACCATGTTTCTTAATTAATGTTTCTAATTTTGCTCTTGCTAAGTTAACTCTATTTACAATTCCCATAATACTAGTATCTTTTTTTCCTTTTTCTAACTTAGGATCACGAAACATAAGTTGCTTGTAACCCTTTTTCGATTTAGTATCTTTTATAAATGTATTAGCAAAAGCATTTTCTTTTATATGTTTATCTACTGCACCCATTAATCCATTAGATTCAGTTATAGCGATAACCTCAAGTACCTGATTATAAGTTTCTAGTATGACACTATGTTCTCTACCAAATTTTAAAAAGTCTGCATTATAATTCTTAGCAGCTTCAACAAGCTGTGCTGGGCTACCCATGAATGCATCATGTAGTGCTAACATTTGAGGATATTTACCTAACGTTAACGTTAACAAGACAGAATCCATGTTAATGATTTGTCGAATTAGTGCACTCACTCCTGGAGCTGCAAACTCTAATTTACTTGGGTTACTAGTAACATCTACTTCTTCACCTGAAATTTTATATCCACTTTGAATTCTTTCAGGAGTATTTGGTTCTTTAGTTGTTTCTCGTTTAGTAAGATCTATGCCACCTTCTATAATGCCATCTTTAATTTGAGATAGGGGTCCTACATATTGAGGATAAACTTCCATTAACTTAGTGGTTTCACTAAGAATAAGGTCATCTATTTCTGTTTTAGTTAATGAATTTCTTTTAGTTTCTTTAAGTGCTTTTTCATATGCTTTATCAAAATGGGTTATAAATACTGAATGCAGTATTTCTCCCATTTGTATAACTGCATTTCTTGCTTCTTTGGTTTCACCTAACATATTATCTAACGCACCACTAAATCTCGGTGCTAATACTTTAGCGATACTATCTTGTAAAAATGACTCATTTAACTCAAGTTTATATATGTTTGTGTCATTACTTTTAAAAGCTTCAATAAATTTATTATCAATAGCATCTATAGTTTTAATATTAAATGCTTTTAAATTATCAAAATAAGGTTCTACAACTTCTTTAAGATAATCTTCTTGTGAACGAGCAACAATTTTTCTAGCCGTTAGGTCTTTTTCTAATTGCTTTTTTAGTACTGGGGTTGGATTATTTAAATCATTATATTCTCGTTGCATGCGGCTTAACTGAGAATTAATTGAAGTAATAATATCTCCAGCTACATCATTAGAAATACGATCAATACCCCCACCATACATATA
>CALBXV010000584.1 GCA_937890045.1 uncultured archaeon | reverse complement strand
AGATGCTGCAGCTTCATATGATTCTGGAGATTTAAGTTTTGAAGGTTGGCAAACATATTTTACGTATTTTGGTGGTGTAGGTACAGCACCTACTGATGTTACTCAATGGTTATTTGGAGCAGGTAGTACAGGTGGCGGTGGTGGCGCTGGGCAGTATGGAGGTGGTACATCATGTACACCAGAATATAATTATCTTGGACAATGCGTATCCTGTTGTTGATTAGGAGATAATAATGTCAGATTGTAATAATTGTCAAAGTAAAGGTTTAGGAGATACAGTATCTAACGTCATCAAGAAGGTTTCTGGTGGCAGGATAAAGGAATGTGGTGGTTGTTCTAAAAGACGTGAGTGGTTGAATAATAAAGTATCATATACCAAAGGAAATGCTTTAGATGCAATTAACAAGATACAGAAAGAAGAGATAATATAATGCCGCAGTGGACACCAAGAGCACCTAGACTAGAGTATACAGCTAAAGATACAATACGTGAGTTGTCAACTATCTTGCTAACAATGGCACTGAAGGAAAGATCAGCGGCGCGTGTGGAAAGTATTAGACGTGAAGAAAGAGCTCTGGATAGGGAGGATGCTGATAAGAAATGGGAGTTAACATTAGCTTATGACAACCTAAAAGATCTACGTAGAGAACAAGATGATGTTGAAGCTAAACTAGCTAGTGCTACTCCTGTATATGAAGCTCTTCTTGGTCCTATCCTCCCTAAGGAAGAAAAAACATCTGGTGCTAAAGAGATAGGGGGGAGTAATATAGAACAATTTAACACAAGAATAGAATCTCTGAGTGGAGAGATTGAGACTTCAAACGAAGAATTAACTATAATGTTGAGTGAGATCGCAAGTATATCCAAAATAAAAGAGAATCTTTCAGCTATAAGTATGAAATATGGAGATCCAGAAAAATATGATCTTCCTGATTTTACTCCTAATAAAATTGCTGAAACTTATAACTTACCATTAGATCTAGTAGAACGTCATCTATTACACAATCCTTATATGTTTGATCAAGAAGTAATAAACTCACTGAATAGAGAGAGAGAGCAACAAGAAGCTCAAATAGCACTTGTAAAATTACAACAGAGGGAAATAAAATCGGGGATAGTTGCAGAAAACGTCGTACATAATAGGTTTACAAAGGATATGGACGGCTTGCTTCAACGGTATAAAGAGAGCGGTGATGAACCAGAAATCCTGCAAGCTACACTAGCTAAATATGAAATAAATGGCGTTAATATAGCAGCAATACTTGTCCCCGAAGGAACGGTGCCATCCGAAAAATTACTTGAAGAAAGAGCTCTTGCTGTTAATGATATGTACAATGCTTTTGTTAGTTTTAAGACTAACACATGGGATACTGTAGGTCTTATGAGAGTTGTCAATAAATTTAGGGCTAGGTATGATGATATAGAAACAAAAGAAATTGAGGGAAAAGAATACAGTAAGAAAATGCTACAAGAAAGATATAGGGATTTTATGTTGGCTGAGTTTAATATTGATGTAACTAATATAGAACCTTATGTACTTACTGCTTCAGATCCATTAACTGGTGAACAAAAACTAAAGGAACTTACACCATTTACAGTTATACGTAATGATTTTGATAGGCAAAAATTAAGCAAGCGTGACTTTTACAAAAAAAATAGTGTTAAGATATTTGGTATATATAGGGGGGAAAATCCGAATATAGATAAGAAAAAAATAATAGAAATGATGGAGACTGATTATAATAACTTATCTACAACTCCAGGAGGTAGATCTCAGACAGAGATTATGGAAATAAGAGATAAGTTAGTAAGCGCAGATTATCCATTGGCAGAATTAAGCATAAGGGATGTTTTGGGTGGCGTTGCTAAATTGGCAACACCAGTAGCGATCAAATTTGAAGTAGTAAAAGATGAACTTAAAAAGCAAGGTATTGAACTAGCAATTATGGATGCTTATAGACCATTGGATGTTCAAAAAAGGGCATATGACAAATGGATAGCAGGTGGAAAAGTAGGTCCAAAAGTTGCAAATCCAGAGATGTCATTTCACACAATAGGATATGCATTTGATTTAGCACAACCTAAGAAATACGGGATGAATAACGAAAAAGTGTTTGCGGCACTAAGAAAAGCTGGATTTATACAGCATGATAGTGAGTGGTGGCATTGGTCACTAGAAGAATTAAAATAATAGGAGAGTAAAATGGCAAATGGAGATAACACAGCAATAGATTCTTTGGATATACTTGAATCAGAGATGGGATTTGACAGGAGTTGGTTTGACTCTTTGGAAACCGCAGTAGTAGAAACTACAGGAAAAGATATTATTGGCTCAGAAGGGGAAAAAATTGGGAGTACTAGAGATACACAATTTGGGAACGATAAAGAGTCAATAATAAGTCCAGATATTTTAGATAATCTGATTCCAGCAATTGGAATAGGTGCAGGTGAGTTAGTGAGCAAGCTTGTAGGACGTCGCCCCGAATTTCCTGTAGGATGGCATCAAAAGACAAGGGCACTTGGGAAAGTCGGAGTTGCTTATATGATAGCTGCAGATGCATATGATTTGACAAGGGATTTTGCATTATCACAGAATGTAAAACCTACTGTTGCTATGGGTACTGGAGCTGTTACTGCATATGGAACATTTAAGGGTTCTAAACAATTTGGACGTTTTTTACTTAATGTGACCTCTAATATGAAAACAGGTATGACAAGTTATGGTATGGAAGTAATAATGAAAAATGCTCGGGACCAGACGTATAAAGAGATTCTAGAAGCAGGTATGGGCAGAGGAGGAGGAAAAGCAGCAGCAAAACAGATGGCAGACGAAGCAGCAGAAGCAGTTAGTAGAACAACTTATGCTGTACTTAAGGCACGTCTTGGAGAAGAAGGTGCCAAACATTTGGATGATGTGACCAGACAGCTTAAAAATCCTAAAATAGCTATGAGAGTAGGTAAATTTTTAGCAAAAAGAGCTCCTGGGATTGCATTTAAATTAGGTGCGAGTGTGACTGCATTTTCAATACCAGAACCTGTTTCCTCAGTAACAGGTGCAGCAATGTTTCTGTGGACTGTTAATGATGTTTTCAATCTTATACAGTCTATGCCAGGATTATATGAAATGATATTTGAAGAGCCAAAACCTGATAAAGAGCCTTATTTTACTACACCGTCAGAACCTTCTATTGAGGATCAGATTATAGGTGACTTGATAGATATGGAAAACGTATTTCCATTTGATCAGCATCCCGTAAATACTAGAAGATAGCAATAAGGATATTGAAAT
>CALBXV010000583.1 GCA_937890045.1 uncultured archaeon | reverse complement strand
CATCACGACCATAATCGTCAGCAGTAGTTCTTGCTAAAGTTTTTCGAATATCATCTCCATCTATGTGGATAATATCTTTTGGATTAACTTTCATAAAATTAATTAACTTATCTTCTATGAAACTTTCTGCTAATGTAGTTTTACCTGAACCAGGCTGTCCTGTAAACCATATAACCATATTCATAAAAACCTCTTATTATTGTGGAGTTGACAGGACTCGAACCTGCGACATCCTCCGTGCAAGGGAGGCGCTCTCCCAAACTGAGCTACAACCCCAAAAAAGATATGGGTGGAAATTTAATTCCACCCGTATCAATTTTAGCATTTAGAAACTTACAGAAATTCCCGCATTAAAGTATCTTGGTGTTCCAAGAAATACTTCAGCATTATGTGCTGCGTGAACTTTATCACCATAGCTATTATATTGACTATGATCTACTGCATCTTGAATATATGTTGCATCTGTTGCATTAAACACATGAGCAAAAGCGGTAAAATCATAACCACCAAATGAAGGTAGTTTGTATGAAGCATGTAAATCCACTTTAGAATATCCAGGTGCCATCCATACTTGTTCTCTATCTGCATCTTCATCTGAACCATCGTATTCTCTTGCGCCAGGACTCCAATCAGAATAATTCTTATCATACTGATTGTATACTGCCTGTAATTTAAGTCCACTTATCGGAGTAAGTGTGCCAACAAGTGCATATGATGTT
The DNA here is from genome assembly GCA_937890045.1 of uncultured archaeon. Next base: position 1,379 of record CALBXV010000583.1, on the reverse strand, counting down.
TGAGGCATATCGCCTACATACAAACCATCAAGTGCATAAGTGTACGGAGTAGTTGTTTGTCCAATGACTTGACCTTCTTCGTTAAACTCATCTTCTTGATAGTTACCATCTGCATCACCATCAAACGTCCATTTACCTAAACTTACTATAGCATCTAACCTAAGTAAATCAAGTACTTGTGTAGAAGCTTCAACTTCAACACCTTGATGTTTCTGATTTATTCCACTTAGGAATATAACATCAGTATCACCACTTGAACCTTGTCCGCTTGTTACAGATTTGGTAAGGTTTCTGTCTTTCCAATCTGTATTATATGCACTTACTTTAACTGCTACTTTATCTGCACTCCAATTCATTCCAGCTTCCGAACTAACAAATCTTTCGTTTGCTGGATCTGAAGCAACAGTACCATCATAATAAATCACATTATCCATAATAGGCGGTTTTTCAACAATACCGAAATTACCAAAGACACTAATGTCATCAGTAACATCATACATTGCTCCACCTTTCCATTGTAAAGTAGAGATAGGATCGGCTACGATCTTTTCATCTGCTACAGTAAAATGATCTTGGTATGAATAAGCAATTTGTGATAATCCTACCATACCATAAGCAGATAGTTTATCTGCACTGTAAGAACCTTGAACAAATCCACCTAACCAATCAACGGTAGTTTCATTGTGGTAAGCAATAATATCACCTAACTCAACTCTTTTACCATCGGGGGAATTGTCATCAGCATAATCCATATAATAATCACCACCCATCAGATCACGAACTTCACGTGCGTGTTCGATTCCAGCGGTTCTCCAATCTATACCAACTTGTAATTTAAGTACATCACTCATATCATAGTTAAGTTTAGAAATAAGACCATATGTATTCTGACGGTTTATACTATTCCTCAAGATACCTACTGATTGATTATTATCAACACCATGTGTTCTAGAGATTTCTCTCTTATCTACATACACTACATCATCTGTTCCAGAATTCATAGCTACTAGTGCATTCCAATCACGTGTCCATGGACTACGACCATAATAGAATTTATAGTCATCATCACCTAAGTTACCATCAGCATCCATTGTAGGAATTCTACCATAAGTGCCCGTACCACCACCTGAACCACCACTCCAATACAATACTGAACTCAGTCTTGTTTTGTCATTGATAGTCATAAAATGGTTAAGGTTAACTAATGGTTTATGAAAGAAATTTTCTCTTTCATTAAGGTAATTAGGATTGTGTCTATCAACAGTTTTAGCACCATACATATAATAGTATTGTTTACCAGTATATGATGGATCAATGGGAGCCCAATTCTGATTGAACTTATGTCCAACATCCTTAAACTTACCATCTTCACCAATTGC
>CALBXV010000582.1 GCA_937890045.1 uncultured archaeon | reverse complement strand
CAATTACTGCATCACCATCTACATTAAGATAACCAAATGAACCAGTTGAAGTTACAGAAGCACTTACATTACCTGCAATTTCACTAACAGATATATTAGCTGATAAATCTAAGGTTGTATTACCACCTGTATTTAAAACTTTAAGTGCTTTAGCATCAGTTTCATGATATAACATATCATTAAATGCTGCACCACCAGTTATTCCACTTAAATCTGGAGTTGCATTTCCTGTAATAACTCTTGCAATACTTAAACGATTTGTTCCATCAGTATGGCCAACTACGAGAGCACTTTTTAATACTGCATCTCCTACATTAGCAACAGAGCTTGTTACTACACCAAGTTCACCATTGGATAAGGTTACGCTACTTAACTCAGCTAAAGTTCCTCGTCTTAATCTAATAATTTGAGCCATTAATTATCTCCCATAGATATATTATCTCTTATATAAATATATAAATTATACATTTTAATTAAACCTATCACCTAAATCAATAATACCTGCTTGTTCAGGTGTCGCAAATGTTCCAAGATTACCAATAGTAATAGACGCACTTTGTATAGCATTAGTTGCTGTTTGTTTTGCTATTGTCATTGCACCACTAACTATCAAAGAATCAGAACCACTCAATAAACTATCCATAAGTGTTTGTCCTCTAACAGTTAATGAACCAGAAATATCTACTGAACCAGTCATTTTTAAATTACCATGTGTTGAAAAATAAGAACCAGTTTTACTAAATGGTGTATCTGTTTCAAGTGTATTAAGTTTTGCTTCTAAAGTTTCACCCACATACTGATATGTTGTTATATACGTATATTGAGAATCACTTGGATCATATGCACTACTACTAAATTGTAAAACACCAGTTTTATAATCAAAAGCATAATTATTCGAAGAAACTTTTTCTGATGCTTCCAATGAACCTGTTTGAATACTTTGACTAACCGCAGAAGATACATAAACAACAACACCATAACCAGGGGTAGCATCTTCAGTAACCGAGTTTGCTAATGATGATATAGAATATTTAGGTGATATAAAATTAACTTGTTGATTATCATCTATTAACTGTGCACCAATACCAGAATCGCTTCCTGTTGGATTTAAGAAAAACCAAACTTCATTATTAACATTTGACTTAGTTAATTTATGTCTATACCAATATTTTAATACAGTTTTTCCTTGTGTAGTATATGTTGAAAGATGTTGAGAACTACCACTAAACGGTAAAGATGATGTAGGTATTAAATTTTGATTTGCGTAAATTTCAGACGCATTCAAATCAAACGTATTCGTAAAAGCTTCTTGTGCATCTGTTAAAGCATTATGAGTATATCTTCTTGATACTAATAATCTAATCGCTTTTGCTGTTTTATCAATAAATCCCATTTTTACTCCTAACTATAACCAACTGTTATTGTGGTTACAGGTGAAGGATTACTTTTATATCTCAATATTAAATAGTACTCATCTCCATTAGTACCACCATCCATATACATTCCATCAGCATTTCTAATTGGTATTGTATATTCATTAGAACTTTTTGAACCACCAGTATTTCCATACAAATCTATTGCATCTGTAACTGGATTTAAATGAAAATCCGTTTGGTGTGCAATACTACTTGAAATTGTATTACTTACTAATTCTGATGGATCATATATTCTTGCTCTGGAAAATTCTTGTGCACTTCCACTACAAGAACTTTCAAATAATAATACACACGATACACCATCTGCAGTAGATTTCCAATTAATTAATGTTTTACCAACATCTACTGTCATAGAAGTTCTTGTTGTTGTATCTTTAAATCTTCTAATATAATATTTATATGAACCTGTTCCATATCCATCTGGATACCAATATCTATAACTACCACTTGGATCTACCAAATAGCCTGGTTTAACTTGTAAATCTTGTTCACCTACTCTTGAACCACTATCAAACGCCTCACCCCCAAACGAAGTAATATTATTATTTAATTTAATTCTAAATGATTCTCCACTAAACGCTTCACTTGTTCCTGTTAAAGAACCGCCATCATAACCATCGGCTCTACCATAATATGCCATAGAACCACTTGTTGCTTCTTTTCCAAAAGTACTACCAGAATGAAAATAATATGTATATGTTGCTAAAGTAGATCGAGTTGATTCTCTATTTTTTGCTCTAACAGCTACTGTATATGTTTCATCTGATACTGAAGCTCCAAAATTTCCACCAGCTTGTTGTATATTTGTTCCTGTACCTGTTAATGTATATATTGCATTTAATGACCCCGTATCAGTTCGTGTTGGAACTATTCCTGTTGATCTTACAGTACCATTAGAAGCAAATATAGAATTAGCTGTTTGAATAGTACCACCACTTGTACTTATATCATCTGTTCCAGAACCAGCTACTGACACATTAGACAATGATTCTCCACTAATATTATCATCTACAAGTGTGGAATTGGCATCATACATTGGATTAAAAAGACCCATAATAGAAGCACTTAAATGATATGTAGCACCTGTAGTTAAATAAGGAACTCCACTTAAACTTCTACTCGCGGCTGTTAAATAACTCTGAGTAACTTGTCCTATACTCAAAGTATTCATACCAATTGATTCAGAAATATATGCAACAGGGGCATAAAATCTTGAAGATGTTGTTGACGCTTTATAAGTATATGTTCCGCCAGAACCTGTAGCTATTCCAATTATCGCACTCATAGTATATGCTCCAGATGCACTCACACTTGAAGACATATTTGTATTACTACTATGATATTTTCTTGATAAAGAACCAATACCTTCAAATTTTCCATCCTGATATCCCGCAGGAATTACAGATGGATTTGCGGTAGCAATTTTAGCTAAAGTTACTCCATCACTTGTTCCAAATGAACTTACACTATATACTCTTTCAGAACCAGTACTAAACGTAACTCCATTACTACCTGTATCAGAAAATTGTATTTTGTATGATTGACTTACATTAAATTCAGTTGCTCCACCACTTGTTAAACCACCCAGTCCAACCAATTGACTATCGTTTGATGAAGTTACAGTTGTAGAACCGCCGGCAACTGAATCATAATCAACTGTAAAATTTGTATTTGTATAAACACTCTTACCACTAAAAATAGTAGACCCTGAAACAACTAAACCTTTATTAACCAAATATAACATAGTTGCATTTGTACTATCATAACTTTGTGGTAAGTATCCATCTACAGTATCAGTACTACCTAAACTATTTTCTTGAGTAGAAATAGAACTCCAATATTTTGCATTTGGACTTGCATCTGGTGCTGAAGCACTCAATAATCCAGATATAAATCTTAATATTTCAGACACATTAGTAGTATGATCAAAATTATTAAAATACGAACCACCTAAATTACTTTGCCACAAATTAGAAGTAGGATAACCAGTTGTAATATTAGTTGTCGTTATAGTTGTAGAACTTGTTACTGCATTTAAAGCTGTTATTGAACCTGAAACATTTACACTACCAGTTACTTCATGTGAATTATCAGATTTTAATCTTAATTTAACATTAGAATCATCTTGACCATCAATTCTAAATAATATTGTACTATTACTTCCATCAGCATCAATATCAGCAGACATAGTAAGATGTGTATTTTTAGTATTGATATCACCTGCTGGTATCCAATTAGAACCATCAAAAAGTTTTAACAAACCATCAGTTGTATTAAAATACGCCATCCCCTCTTCAGTAGTAGATAAATTAGAAGGATCCGCGGATGCTGAAGGTAATAACATTCCTTTTTTATTTTGCATTAAAACCGTAAATGACGCTGACGGATGCGGCGTATCACCAACTACAACTTGATCACTAAAAAATTTCTGGTACGAACCACTAAATAAAAATGACCCTGTTAAGTTTGACCTTAATTGTTTTCCTCTAATTTGTGCCATTTAAAATCACCAATTAAATCCTTGTTTTCTTGCTTCTATAAACTTATGTAATGATAATGCTGGTATTTCTACTTCTAATAAATATCTTTGATATGACCTTTTATATTGTGAGACAGAAATTTTAGTTCTATGTTCAATTGTTTTTGGTTGTTTCATTTTTTCAATTGTTTCCATAGTAAGTTTTCTATCCATTTGTGCACAAGATTTACATACACTATTATTACCAATAGCTCTATCAAACGCATCTTTTCTCGAATAATAAATTATCCTACTACAAGTAGGACATTTACGATTCTTTCTATTCTTCCAGTGCCTTTTGCGCATTTCTTCTTCTTGTTTCCCACCCTCTTTTTGCACTTTCACTTAATACATTGTGCATTTTTCGGATAGTTTGTCCTATATAGACTTTTCCGTTTTCATTGTTTGTTGCTTTGTATATTCTCATACTAATAAATATTAAGGTAACAGTAAAAGAAAAGTGGGCTTAGTAAAATTTATGAATTAAATTTTCCCCACGCTACAACTTCATCTCCTGCCTCTAAATCATAACCAATACTACTGTTATTAACTTTTAATAAAAGTTTAGACCCACTTTGTTCAATTTCTAATGCATCATATTCCATTAATTGACTATTATTAAAAAAGAAAAAATCATTTTCACTTGTATCTGTTATTCCAGTCGGTGATGATGCTGTAACAACTGTGAAACTTGATGTGCTAGCATTAACAAAACTACCAGTATGAACATAGTTTTTTCTAAAATATGTATGAACTGTATTTGCATTAGTATCTGTATATGATTTTATAGCGTTTTCTGTTGCTACTGTACTTGCATTAGAATCACTTAAACTTGTGTCATTTGAAATTTCTGTTATTGAATAACTATTTAAACTTATTGATGAACCAGATACTGTTAAACTTCCTGACATATCATGTCTATCATTTAAAACATCACCAAATAATGTAGAACCAGATTTTTGTATAGTTTGAGAAGAACTTCTTTCAAGAATAAAAGCTTCTGCTACAACTTTACCTAATATTGTTGTACTACCTGATACATTTAAATCACTTGGAGTTTCTAAACTACCTGTTAATGAAAACGAACCACTTATACCATAACTGTCTAATTTAATTCTCTTCGTTTCATTACCTATTATAAATGGTTTAGTAAGAGTTATTCCACCAAATTCTACATTTGAACTCGTAGAAACTGCTTGTGGAATAGCTATTGTAACCGTTAATCTATTTTCTCCAGTATACTCTGTTCCATCATTATCAATATTTACACCAGTTCCAGCAGTAAATATAATTGGATTTTTTGTAATTATTGCTGCCACAGTAATCCTTTATGAATTAAATTTTCCCCACGCCAATATTTCATCATCTGATTCTAAATCATATCCTATACTACTATTATCTACTTTCAATAATAATGTAGAACCAGACTGTTCTATTGCTATAGCATCATGTTCCATATATTGACCATTAACAAAAAAGACAAAATCATTTTCACCTGTAGAAGTTAATCCACTTGGAGCGGACGCGGTAACCGCGGTGAAACTTGCAGTTGCTGTTGTTATTGATGCTGATGTTTTTACAAATGTTTTTCTAAAATATGTATTTTGACTTGAAGTTTGATCATCAATATATGTTTTTGCTGCATTTTCCGTAACAATTGCTGTTGCACTTGAATCTCCCAAACTTGTATCATTTGAAAACTCTACCATAGCAGAACTATCATTCAAACTCAAAGACCCTGTTATTCCTAATGAACCTGTAAAAGTATGACTATCTCCTGTATCATCTCCAAATTTTGTTGAACCACTTGAATATACAATTGAAGAACTTACAAATTCTGTATGAAATTCTTCTGCTGTTAATATTCCAGCTATGGTAGCATTACCACCAACTGTCAAATCACCCGTAGTAGTAACTGAACCAGTTACATAAATACTACTACTTATACCAGTACTATTATATAATACCCCACCAATGAGTAAAGAACTACCTGATATTTGATTAAATATTACATCTGATGTTGTCGTAACCGGTTGACCAATTGAAATTTGTTGAGTTAATCTACTACTTCCATCAAATTCTGCACCAGTATTTGAAACAGTTACTCCAGTCCCTTGAGTTATAATTAATGGATTATCAAGAGCTACAGCTAATGAACTTTGTTCAGTCGCTCGTCCAAGACTTTTAACTTCAGTTGATTCTTCATCTAAAAATTGACCAGCAGTTCCTACTGGTTTAGAAATAGCAACATCAGTTTCAGTTCCAAAAATAACTTTTTTAGGTGTTAAATATTTTTGAGTTGTTGAACGATGATCAAAATTAGCTTCAGGTAATAAATAACCCCGTAATGTTACAGTAAAATTAGTTTTAACAAATCTTTCAATATCACTCATTTCCGTAGCATCAGAAAAACTATCTATTTGAGTTCTAAATCTCATTTTATCTGGATCACCCCAATACGCTCCAGCTGAATAATTTATTCGTTCAACAATTTTATTCATTTGTTCAATATATGTTGTCCAAACAATAAAATCATAAGTTATTGTTACATAATCAGGAAAAGTTACATTATAATATTCTTTTTGTGGTATTAATCCTATTTGTTGAGTAAAATTATCATATCTATTTATATTTGAAAATTTCTTTTCAAACGTATAAAAAAGATGAGGATTATTAGCATCTAATTTATCTTGTGGAACTGTATCATCTCTCTCAAGTGTTATTCTTTTAAATGTAATAACAGGAATAATTAATTGTCTTTTTTTATCCCGCATAAAACCATCACGTAAAATAGCTTTCCATCTTTCTGGAGAAGAATACATTATAGGAACTTTTACATTTTCACCATTATCTTCTACTGACGGTTTTATAACATTTTCAAAATAAAATATAATAGCCGAATCTATATCCATCAATCCTACTGAAATATTTGGTGTTTTATCTTTTTCAGCTTGTCTTGAATATAAAAAACCTCGATTGATAACTCTTTGTTTTCTTGGTAGTGGTTTATTTCTTGCCATTATACACTTCTAACTCTTTCGATATTTAAATTAGCCATTCTTGATAAGAACGCTGTACAAATTATGGAATGTTTAAAATCTGTTTGTCCGCCTATAAATTGATTTTCATTAATTGATGATACTTCCCAATAACCAGTATTCCAATCAATTATATCACCCACCTCAATAACATAACTAACATCTACTAACGATTGTCTAATAAATGCAAACACAACAGTTTGCGTCACATCAGGGCCAAATTCATTTGTTTCTGTAACTTGATCGTCGGCGGTTATTAAACACGTTGCTTGAATACCTGGTTTATATACCTTACCTTCAGAACTTTCACCATACATATTAACTTCAGTATCATAAACCGAAACCTTGTATAGTGTAACTTTTTGACTAATAACGCCGTCTTTTCCGGCAAATAAATCTCCAATAAGTTCTTTATTAAACTTATCAAAAGTATCTATATCTTTTTGTGTGAAAAATCGCGAACTATTAGCCATTTTTCTATCCTACATAAATTGGATACGGAATTTTCTGTAATTTTTCCTGTAAAAACTCAGCTTCGTCTTTATCCGCTTCTAATAATGCCTTTCTACTTGTTCCTTCTAACATTTCTCTAAGTTCAGTTATTAAACCTTCCTTCTCAGCTTGAGCCTCACTCCTTAAAGTTTCACCATCTAAAGTTGTGTCTGCGTTTGGTATAGGTATAGTGCCATATTTACTACGAATTATACCAAGTAATTCTTTACTTAGTGCTAACCCATACTTCCGTATCCATTGTTTACCAACATCATTAATATATTTATATTCCATATTATTATATGGAACATTTGAATAATCAGAAATAACATTAGCAGAACCACTATATTCTGTAAATAATGGATCATCTCTATCCGAAACTTCTACATAATCAAAATATAAAGTTCTATCCTCATCAGGGTCTGGAAAAACTCTTAATTTATTATTAATTAATGTAAATGTATATGCTGATTTTCTAATAGAATCATTCATTTCAATTGCTTGTACTCTAAGTAAATCTTCAAATATAGGCATTAAAGTAAATGATACTGCAGGTGAGTAATTTCCAAATCCAAATCCTTCAACTAAATTTATTGTACCATAACCAGTAGTAGCATATGGATCAAAAAATCTTTGCATTGCGGGAGTAGCTTCATAATAAACTCTTCTTACTTCTATAGCACCACTCGCACTAACATCAGCAAAAAGAGTATTTAAATCGTATTCTTGAGTACCACTCGTTACTGATATAGAACCTTTTTTCCAATCTACTTCACCACCTACACCGGCTTCTGTACCATATTGTTTAGACAAAAATACTGTTCTACCCATAGTTGGTGTAATTCTTTTATGAGTCAAATTATTAGATGAGCCTGTAGGCCGTCCTTGTAATGTTAGTAAATTGTCTTTAATATTAAATTGATTCACTTGAGCTGAATATTCTGTTACAGCTTCCTCATAACACGCATAAAATGAACCAGATTGTAACTCAACAGACATAATTGGAAAACCCAATCTGCGAGCTGCCCAATCAGCAAATCTATCTACAGAATTGGTACTTGAGCCAGAAAACTCTGTATCTGAATCGTAAAATCCATACGGAGTATCGCCTGACGAAAAGGAACTACTGCCTGCCCAAATAAGTTCTGCCATCATTTTCTCCTAAATTAAATACATTTATTCATTAATAAATATAAGAAGTAACAATATTAAATAAAAAAAGGGGAACTAATAAAATAGTTCCCCTTAATTTCGTAATCCTAAACCGAATTAACTATTAGACATAGTTTACATCAGCAACGATAACTTTACCATAGAATTCCGGACGCACGATTTTCTTCGCGTATCTGGTCATCACACCCTTACGAGGTGTGAAGTTCTTAGGATCATACACCAAAGGTGTCATGATAAGAGGTACGTATGGTGCGTACACTGCACCGGTCTCAAGGAAATTACTTCCACGAAACCCGACAAGAACCACATTTTCAAACTGATATGGGTTCTTGTATACAGTCCAACGGTTATTTAACATACCCGCTTTCTGTACACCCATTGCATACGTCTTCGCTGTTGAGTCACCATCTGTAGATGTTGCATATCCAGGAATAGATTCAAGAACTGTAGCAACTTCAGGTGAAACAACTACCCAGTTAGCACCACCACGTAGTGTCTTCTGGTGTATTGCGTTAGAAACACTCTGAATCTTGTTACCTAATGTCTGGAACCAAGTTCCTTTTGTATATGCATTAGATTCGCCACTTGATTGTGTGAACAACGAAGTTGCTGAATCATATTCATATCCAACTCTTGCAGACCAACGTTCAGTCTTAGCAATAGCATTTGCACGAAGCATATCAAGGATTTCAAGATCGATTTCCATTGATACATATTCACTCAAAAGTGAAGTAAGTTCTGCTTCAGCATCAACACTATGATAAGCGTTAAGGTCTTGCGCAAGTTCAGGAGTCCATACTGCTTTCAATTTACGAGTCTTCGCAACAATAGCGACAGACCGCATAGCAATATCAATCTCGGGGATACCTACATCTGTCTCAGGATTTGAAGTCAATCCACTGGATGCTTCAAAATCACCACGAGTTGTGTCAGCAGGTTGTTTATGATACTGAACACTAATTTGTTCACATGCACTACCTTCATCTATGATGAATCTAATCTTAGTAGCTGCACCATCTGAAGGGGCAACTTCTGCACTTGAACTGTTCAAGATTTTAGTATACGCCGGATAATAAGCTGTTAAAGCAGCAGAACCCGTAGGAACAAATGCTCTCACACCTTCTTTATCAGGTGTTGTAAAACTTGATAACGCAGCATCAAAGTACTTTAAGTTACCAGCTGCCATCGAAGATGACAGAGATGGTTCGAAGTCAATCATAGCCCAAGTTACTGAACCTGTTAAACCACCAGATGTATTAAATCTGTCAGTTGTAGATTCGTTAACCGAATACCCAAATTGACCTGCACCATAAAGACCATCAGTAGGATCACCTGAACCAGATGTTACACCAAAAACCTGATCACCGGATGTGAATCCAGGTTGTGCTGTACCATATTTGAAATCCAGATAGAAAACCAGACCAGAAGGAAGGTTCATAGGCTGAACAGAAACGAATTCCTGAGCTGCTAGTTCACCAAAGATCTTACGAACTAAGGGAAGTGCAACACCAGACCATTCTTCAGAATTAGCAGAAGTCCCAGTAGAACTTGCTTCATCAATTAATTGACGAGCTTGGTTCTCTAAAAGACATGCCATAGCCTGAACTCTCTGTTCTTCATCTATACCTTCCAACAAACCGGTCGGCTCCCACTTTTTGACCAATCCGCGAGTTTCTTCCATGCGTTGACGATATGGATTAAAACCATCCATCAACTTTTCGACTGTAGAAAGATTTTTACTCATTATTTTTCTCCAATATATTAAAGAATACCAGCCAACTTCTTAAATCGTTCTCTCATCTCATGTCCCTCAGAAATTACTTCCTGTTTGGGAGACTTTGTTGAGGCAACAACTTTAGAGGCTGAACCTTTTATTTCTTTAATCTCTTTTTTACCTGTTCTAATTTCACCGAAAGATTCGGCAAGTGTGGAGTAAACCAACTTAACTTCACGTAGATTATGTGCTCTATCAAAAGTTTCCACAACTTTCATTTTCTGTTCATTGGATAAACCATAAGAACGGAAAAGTTTGTTTGTGAAAAGTAATTTTGCATTAAGCAAATTAACTTCGTTAAGTTTAGAACGTAAGTATTTAATTACATTGCGATGCTCATCAAGATCGGATTGAAGTTTGGAACTTTTAGTTGCTTCTTCTTCTTCAACTTCCTCTTCAGAAAGTGCTTTGATGACTTCTTCGAGGTCAATATCTTCTTCCTCGTTAACGTCTTCATCAGATTCTTCAACTTTTTCTTCCATCTCTTCTTCCTCTTCTTCTTCAGCTTCTTCGCCTTCTTCTTCAGTTACTTCACCAGTAGATTCTTCAACATCGGGTTCATCTTCAGGTTCGACTTCAGGTTCTTCACCTTCTTCATCATCTTCCTCAAGTTCCAATTCTTTCAGAATAGCTTCTAAATCAAGGTCATCAGACTCTTCCATCTCATCTTCTTCCTCTTCTTCTTCAGCTTCTTCTTCATCATCTTGTTCCGACATTGGATCTTCTACAGAATCTTCAACGGATTCTTCTTCCATTTCATCTTCTTCAGCTTCTTCTTCATCATCATCTTGTTCTGATACAGAATCTACTTCAGAATCCTCAACGGATTCTTCTTCCATCTCTTCTTCCTCTTCTTCTTCTTCATCACCTTCTTCTTCATTCACATCATCATCAATTTCAGACTGAATTTTTTTAGAAAGCATTGATTGTAAGCGAGGTGTAAAAGCTTCTTCTAAAGCGATTTTAGCGTTTTCAAGAGCGGTTTCACGAACTGCTTTTGCATCCGCAATGGCTTCTTTTAAAAGATCATCCATTACTATTCTCCTTAAATTATAATTCCCATTCGACCAAAAATTAGGGAATAAATTTTGTATGGATTTAATATAGTTATTTGGAACTATAATGTGATTAAAATTCGATTACATCACATGCTGACCGAGTTGGTCGTGATGTATTTTTATGTATATATAAATATATAGATTCATAAAAAACACTCAATTTTCAATAAATTTTTTTTGTCTAATTTTAGCTTTCGCTTTTCGTTCTCTTCGTATTTCAGAAGGTTTTCTATAATATTCGTTTTGTTTTAATTCTAATAATAACTTAGTTTCTTTAACTTCTTTCTTTAATTTTCTTAAAGCTTTTTCTATATTATTATTTATAACTTTTATATAAATCAAATAACCTCCAACAATCTAATCTGATTCGTTATCACCCTTCCAATTAGCATCAACATAGTTATAAAACTCTGCTTTTTTCTCATCAGGAAGTTGATCTGGTTCTTTCACTCCAAATTTCTTTAATGCTGCCATAAAAAATTTCTGATATTCCGCCTTGTCACCTTCAACCTCTTTTACTTTAGCATTATCTTCATTATCTTCATCACCGTGTCTATAAGATTTAGATCCTTCTCCCATCTCATCAATATCATAATATCTACCAAGAATATGACCCATATCTTCATAAAGACCACTCATTCTTTCTTGAAGTGTTTGAGCTTCAGTTGAAATTTTATTAAAAGACTTTGAAAGGCCAGTTAACTCTTTCATATTACGATTAACTGTAATCTTATCAAACCAATCTTCTGTTTCTTGAAGAGTATGATTTTTAACTGAATTAGCCATCCAACTCAATTTTTCTGCAACATCTTTTAAATTTGATCTTTCAAAAATAGACTTACCAATATTATTATAATTTGAAATTTCTTTGGTCAATAGTTTAACATCAACTTTTTCGTCAACATCACCAAATTTTTCTTTTACAATTCCAGATAAACTCGTGGGATTTATTGGTTTAATTGTCACAACACCACCACCAATCATACCACCCATTGGCATTCTTGTAAAATTTTCATTTAAAATATCTTTTAATTTTATTCGTTTTGACATTTTATAATCTCCCTATTAACCTGTCATTACCTTACTATAAATAAATATAACCTATCTTAATTTTCCACGTTTAGAATACCGTCTAAAGCCGCTTCTTACCTTAACCCATAATTGTTTAATAAAATCTGTTTCACCATAATGTGTTCTTTTAGCGGGCCCAACTTCAATACCTCTTGCTAAATCCATCGCATCATATTTTCCACTCTTTACTCCATCCATCATAATTTTAATAACTTGTTGAGACGCTTTACCTAAATGTTTTGACATTACGATTAAATCCTTATCAACTTGTATTTTTGCTTCAGATGAACTAAAAGGCGGTGGTGTTCCAATGGCCTCGTGTAATTCTTTTTCCATTAAATCTTTATATACTGTTTTTTTACTCATCGTTTTTTTCTTCTCAACCCAAACGCTTTACGTTTTTTCATTGACTTCTTACGTTTTCTAACAATTTGAGCCATCTTACCTCTTTTTTTCCTTGCGGCTTTTTTCATTGCCCTTCTTTTCCTAGCTTTCTCACCGGCTGTCTTAACAACACACTTTTTAAGTGCCGCTACATACCTTTTATTTTTAGGACAGATAACTTTTTTGAATAATTTCTTACCTCGAACAACTTTCTTTTTCTTTAATTCTGACAAAAACGCTTTTAATAAATAATCTACTTCTCTATCATCATTTAAAATTTCTTCAGTTACTTCATCAAAAAATCCATCTTGAAAAGCTTCTTTAATAAGTTCTTGTAATTGTGATTTAGTTATTTTCATTAAAATGCTCTCTCTATAGAATAATAATCACTAAATTTCTTTTTAGCATATGCGAATAATTTTTTGTCTAATACATTTCGAACAATATTTGTTTCATTTGCTCGTCTTAAATAATTTTGAGCTGCATTAAGTCCTTCATATGCTTTCCATAAATTTTTATCTACTTCTTTTGCCAAAGTCATTCTAGCTTCTGTATGAGCATTTCTATCAGTAAGTTGCTCTATTTTATTAATAAGTGCACCACCGAGTTCTTTTTTTTCTGTTAATATATCTTTTAATTTAATCATTTCATCACCTTATACGCTAATTTAACCATTTTTGGTAACGGCATTTTCTTCATTTGTCTTTGTAAATTTGGATGTTCTTTATAAGCATCATATATTTTTACTATAAAATTTGCTGTAGTTAAATCTAAACCCTTTTCGTGTTGTTTATTTTTAACAACTCTTTTTGCTATATCAATTGCAGTTTCTCTAGCTTCATTTACGGATTCTGGAGTTAGGGTAGGACGAGATGCTTTTTTTGTAATTTTTTCAAATTTCAAACCTTCTTTTTCTAATAATTTTCCTATACCTTCTAAACCTACACCTTCTTTAACTTTAACATCTATTTCTTTACCATTTTCTAAAGTAACTTTATATCTCTCTAAACCTTTTGACCATTTTTCATTTACAGATTCTTTATATAATGGTAAACCTTTTTTCTTTTGAGCAACATTTATTTTTTTAATGATACTCTTTTTCATCTTCTTTTCATCTGGTGTTTTAAATTGAGTATCGAAAACATATTGCATATAGCTATGATATTGAGCTGGACTCATTTTTTCATTTACGGATTCTAACAGTTTATCTGCAGAAACCTTTTTTATTTGTGGAATAAGTCTATACAGTTTTTTTTCTAAATCTATTTGTAATTTATATAATTCACTGGTCACCAAACTAAATTTTTTATTATATGGAGCGTTATCAATATGACCTCTCAAAATTCTTATTCCTTTATGCATATCTTCTGCTCCTTTTAACATTGTACGATACGCACGAAATGCTTTTGTACCTTCGTTTATAGATTCAGTATATACCCGTTGACCGTGTTTATCTTCAATACCAATTGAAGCTCTTGGATATTTTTTCTTTACATCTTCATAGTGAGCAGGAATCTGTTGTAATATTTTTACTATTCTATTGTGTATTACTTTTCTTTTTGCTTTATCATATACTACGATAGACCAAGGGCCTGCTTTACTTCCTTTACGAACACTCGTCATAATTTTAGACCACTTACCTTCGTTTGTAAATTCTTTTACATCTGTAACACCAGTTAACTCAAACCCCAAAACTTCTGCATTAGCTTTTCTTGCTTTTTCAAATTTTGCTTTATCTTTTTCGTTTAACTCTCCACCAAATCCTTCACCTAATCCTTTTTTTGCAGCGTCTTTTACAAATTGTTTAAATCCTTTTGGACTTTTTTTCATCATTTTTAAAATACCTTTAACACCTTCAGGATCCATCATGACAAATTTTGAAATTACATCTAATTGTTTTTTATTAGCCCATGTAAAATATTTTTCCCAATCCTTTGAACCTTCACTTAATCTATCAATATTTCTTTTTCTATCCCAAATATTTTTATTATATCTATCACTAATCCAAACATTTTTATTTCTATCTAATTTAGTAATAACTGCTGGTAATCTACTTAAATCCATACCACCAATTCTAAATTTAACATAATCATCACCTACCGCATCTACTTTACCACCAATAATTTTAATAGTACGTTCTAATCTTTTCTTTAATTTACTATCAAGTAACCCACCTAAACGATACTTATCAAATTCTACAATTATAGATTCAGTTTTATCAATATCATCATCATTTATACCACCAGGTGTTTTTAATTTTTTACCATCTATTGTATGAGTATATCCACAAGTTCCTTCATTTACGGATTCAACTCTTTTCTTTTTAGCTAATACTTTCATTACTTTTAC
>CALBXV010000581.1 GCA_937890045.1 uncultured archaeon | reverse complement strand
AAGCGATAAAAGACGGTGGTGAAGTATTATGGCCGTCTTTCTTTGATAAAAAGAAGCTTGAAGAGAAGAAGAGGTTTTATAGGGACTCAGGCCAGTCCCAGAAGTTTTATCAAGAGTATATGATGGAAGTACAGAGTGAAGAAGACTCTGTATGGCGTAGGGACCATATTAAATACTGGGATGGATATTATTCTCACGAAGATGGAATTAATTACCTTATGATTGATAATGAGAAGAAGCCTGTCAATATTTTCATAGGTTGCGACCCTGCTACCGACATTGATACAAAATATGCTGACTTTAGTGTAATTATGGTAATTGCAGTTGATTCGGATAATAATTGTTATGTTTTAGAGTATGAGAGGCATAGATCAATTCCGACAATAGGTTCTAAAAGTTTCAATGGTGATATACTTGGAAAGAAGGGAGTTGTAGATTATATCATAGAATTGTATGAAAAGTATCATTGTACTAGTGCAACAGTAGAAGATGTAGCTATGAATAGGTCTATCTTCCAAGCACTGAACGATGAAAGAAGAAGACTAAATAAGTTCGATGTATCAGTTATTCCTCAAAAACCTGGCGGGCAAAACAAGAGAAATCGTATTTATAGTGGTTTATCGGGCAGATTTAGTATGGGAACGGTACATATTCGTAAAAATCATTTTGATTTAGAGCATGAAGTTGTTACATTTGGCCCGAAAATGTCACATGATGATACCATTGAGACACTTTATTATGCTTGTCTTCACGCTTTTCCGCCTAATTTCGTTCAAGACGATGATAAAGGTGAGTGGGTTAAGACAAAGAAAAGGAGAGCAAAAAGTTGGATAGTAGCATAACGATTAGGGTGTTGTGAAGTGAGGGGAGTAGAACTTAGGGACTTACCAAACGCTTTCTATCAGGATATAATTGCTGAAGATAATATGCTTAAAGCAGACCCACATTCTATATACGGAGATAAGATGGTAATTAGAAAGGAAGCTTCAGGTCATGGACCCTATGGTTCATCTAGAGATGGTGGAACTAGAACTCATGCAGGGCTGGATATTTTAACCTTAGGTAAGGATAAATCAATCAAAGCTGCTTTTAGTGGAACAGTAGTTAAGACGGGTTATTTTTATAAAGCAGAATTTGAACCTGGTTTCTTAGGTAATCATAAGACACAATATGTTGATGTATATGATGGTAATTATACAGTAAGGTATGCATATGTTACTCCTGGTGTAAAAAAGGGAGATGTAATAAAAGCTGGGGATGATATTGGTTCAAAGATGAGACCTTGGAGTTGGGACCATAATAAAAAAACTGGAGCAGAGGAAGATAAGGGTATTTCAGACCATGTTCATATTGAAGTTGTTCCAGGGAAAATATGGGACAGGGATAAAAGAATAAACCCAAATGAAATATTTAGAATAGGAAAATAAATGAGTGAAAATAACAAATTAACAAGGTCTGATTCATTCTCTAATAAGTTAACTTCCAGGGCAGGTCTTAGCCCCACAAACATTTTTGATAGAGAAGGCGGTAAAGGAAAGGGTGGTAGTGTAAAAACATCTATAATTAGAAGTCTTAAATCTCCTTCTGTGAAAGATACTAACAGTCTTCTAGATATTGTGCAGCGTGGGACTATTAATTTGTGGAAAGGCATGGGTGGTAGTGCTAAGGTTGAATTAGGAAGATTTAATATAGCAGGAATGGTGGATTTTCATTCAGAGACAGGGGAGCCTCAATATAGAGGTCTTCCTGTAAATGGAATAAGGTTTACAAAGAGTCTAAGGTAGGGAATGCCAAGAAAAAGCAAAAAAGACAGAGCCGAAGAAATTAGGTTGTTATGGCAAAGGTCATCGTCGAATGAACGGCGTAAGTGGCAGTCATCACAACAGCAATCATATGATTTTTCTTTAGGAGACCAGTTAACAAAAGATGAGATGTCTAATCTTGAAGAAGCTGGTATGCCTACTTTTATAATTAATCGTATTACTCCTGTTATTAGGATGATAAAGTACTTTGTTACGGCAAATAACCCAAGATGGCAGTCTGTTGGGGCTGATGGTTCTGATATAGACATTGCAGCCGTGCATGCTGATTTAGCAGCTTATTGCTGGGGATTATCTGGTGGAAAAGCTATTATGTCTCAGGTTGTAGATGATGCCATTAGAAAGGGTGTTGGATACTTCCATGTTGACGTTGATGTTGATGCTGATAGAGGTATGGGGGAAGTTATATTTAAGAGTATTGATCCGTTTGACGTATATGTTGACCCGATGAGCAGAGACTTTTTATTGAGAGATGCTGCATACATAATTGTTAAGAAGGATTTACCGAAGAACTACTTAGCAAAACAGTTCCCCGATTTTAAGAGAAAAATTAATACTGCGAATGGTTCTCCAAGCTTGCAGTCTATCAGCCAGCGAGATACTGATGATTCTGATATTATCCAGCACTATGATTTAGCGCAACAAGCATATACAGCTGAAGGAAAAGAAGAAGAACTTATTGATTACTACGAAATGTACTCAAGAGAAAGGCTTGTTTTCTATAATCTCTTTATAAAAGAGCCGATGAGCATAAAAGAACAGAATGAAATGCAAGAACAGATTCAGCAGACAGTGGAAATATCAACACAGGAGATAGATGTTGCCTTAGAAGAACAGATGAAGCAAATTGGGGATGCTCTCCAAGCTGGGCAAATAATTGAATCAAGAGCACAACTTGAGGCAGAGAAAGCTCAGATTGAAGCTGATGAAGCAAAGAAACAACAGTCATTGGCAATACAGGCTGAAGTAGAGGAGAGAATGACACAGGTCTCTAGTAAAGTGGTTAGCGAAGTTGAGTATAAAGCCCTTATTGAATCTCCATTGATTTCTGAGAGGATTGTTGATGCTGTCAGATTCTATGATACAAGAATTAAAGTTACAATCGTTGTTGGCGATAAGTTGCTACAAGAGAATTATTTAGCAAACACTTTATATCCAATTGTCCCAGTTCCTTACACACACACTGGCACTCCATATCCAATAAGTGCTGTAACTCCTCTTGTTGGCAAACAACAGGAAATTAACAAAGCTCACCAGATTTTGATTCATAATGCTAACTTAGGCTCAAATCTTAGATGGTTATACGAAGAAGGATCAATGCCTGAAGAAGAGTGGGAGAAGTATTCTTCTTCTCCTGGGGCTTTATTGAAATATAGACAGGGATTTAATCCCCCAACGCCTGTTACACCGTTACCAGTCAATCAGGCATTTTCTGTAATTACAGAGTCAGGGAAACTTGATCTTGAGTATTTGTCTGGAGTTCCAAGATTTTTGCAAGGAGATACTCAATCACAACACGATACATATCGTGGTATGCTGGCAATGGACGAATATGGAACGAGGGCTATTAAAGAGTGGGTAAATACTGTATTTGAGCCATCCATTGGGCACTTAGGCAGGGTTTTTAAAGAGATTTCACAGTCTCATTATACATCTAATAAAGTATTTAGAGTTGTACAGCCTGGTGCGGGACATGAGTATTCTGAGAAAGAAGTAGAAATCAACAAGATGATCTACGATGATTATGGTAGGGCGGTTGGAAAGTTTAATGATTATGCGTCAGCAAGGTTTGATGTTCGTGAGGTTGGGGGAGCCACGATGCCTGTTAATAGATGGGCTCTGTTAGATGAGTACTTCAGGTGGTTCCAGGCAGGGGCTATTGACGATATAGCATTCTTACAGGAGACTGATGTGAGAAACAAAGAAAAGATTATTGAAAGAAAAAGTTTATACTCGCAGTTAATGTCACAAGTTTCACAGCTTGAAGAAGCTTTGAAAGATAGAGACGGTACAATAGAGACTCTTACAAGACAAGTCGTACAAGCTGGAATAAAAGACAGCGTGAGAGAAGCTGGAGAAGGAATTAGGGCAGAAGCTCTAAAGAGTGAGGCTGAACAGAAGTATTATCGTAAGAAATTGCAGGTAGAAGCTGACAAAGCAAAATATGATATGCAGCCTTCTGCGAAGAAAAAATAATACTTGATAATTATATTCAGCTTTGGTTATATTAGAAGTTGATAAATAAAAGGAGAAATACAATGACAGATAAATCAGATAACTTGCTTGAAGATGATGGCAACCCTGATACTGATGTAGACGTTGAAGACAGTGAGTTTATTAGTAAAGACTTTTTCTCTAAACTCGATGCTTCTGTTAATGATATTACTTTTGAAGACGGTGAAGAGAGCCGTGTAGATAATCCAGGTGAAGACACAACCCCTATTGCAGGGCCTGTTGATGTTCCTGGTGATATGGAATCTCTTAAAAAGAGATACAGCGATTCAAGTAGAGAAGCAAAACGCCTTAACAAGCAATTGCAAGATGTTGAACCCTATCTCCCTATTTTAAATGCAATGAAAGAAGACCCAAGTCTTCGCTCTCATGTGCGTGAGTACTACGAGAGCGGTGCGAATAGTTCTGAGAATATTAAAGATAGTCTTGGTCTCGACGAAGACTTCATATTCGATGGGGATGAAGCAATTACTGACCCAGGTTCTGATTCAGGGAGGGCTCTGCAAGCCGCTGTTGACAGCAGAATAAAGTCTGTTGTTGGTAATTATGTACAATCTCAGCAGCAGGAATACCAGCGATCTTCTTCTGAAGATGAATTTAGGAAAAAGCATGAAATGAACTCTGATGAATGGGATGACTACCAAAATTATGCTAAGGAACACATCTTATCATATGATGATATACTCTATTTGAAAAATAGAGAGCAACGTGATGGTAATATTGCCAAGCAAGAGAGAAATGAAATGCTCAGTCAGATGAAAAATGCAAGAAGTCGCCCAGGCAGTGTTAGCACTGTACGTGGCGCAGATGCAGAAGCTTCTCCCGACGATTCTATTTTTGAGGCTATTAAGGGTCTTGATAACGAATTAGAAAACGCATTTAGCTGATTTTTATATTTAGCTAAGTGCTTTAATCCTAAAATAAGGAGAAGATAAAATGGCTGATTTATTTAGCCTGGAGTCAACTGCTGATGTTGCTGCTGGTTCCGCAGGCTCTCGCCTCGGTACTGGTCTTGACACTGGTGTTCTTCGACGAAAGTATGGCTTCGGAGATAGAGTCTCAGAGTTAGCAATAGCTCAAGACCCTTTCTTCAGAATGGTATCGAAACTGTCGAAGAAAGCCACAGATGACCCAGAGTTTAAATTCACAGAACGTAGACCCTCATTTCATAAAAGGTATGCTTACGTCGTAAATCACGGTACATCTGCACAAAGCTCATCGGCTGGTGGCAATGCTACTGTGACTCATGGCAATGTAGATGCTGGAGATGTATATTACTTAACTATGGCGACTGACTATAAAAGCACTGGTAACATTCAGAATGTTTATGGTCAATCTTCTGGTGAAATATCCGTAGCTGATTCTAATACGCAGCCTGGATTCTTTCTAGAAGACCAAATGTTAAAGGTTCCATACATGACTGGCGTCACAGCTGGTTCATGGGATGATTCGTCTGCTAGTTCTGCATCATCGGCTGATGATTACTTAGTCGTTAAGATAATGGATGTTGATTTAGCTTCCGTATCGAACTGTGCAAACCTAAAGGTAAAAGTTGTTAGTAAGGGAGGGGCATCTGCTGATTTTGAGCTTGCTTCATACTCTGCTTATAACAATGCACTTGATGGTCTCGATATATCTAGTAAGTCAATATCTGCTTATTTAGAACCAAAAAGGTGCTATGTAATTGGTAGCGCACATGCTCAAGGTTCTGGTTATCCCGAAACATGGAAAGATCAACCTTTCTCAACTGGATATGGACGTACTCAAATTTGGAAAACTGCAATGGCAATGGATAACACTACACGTGCTACCGTGCTAAAGTATGAACCAAATGAGTGGGCTCGTGTCTGGCGTGAAAAGTTAATTGAGCATAAATGGGACATTGAACAAAGTATTATGTTTGGTGCTCAAGCTCAGATAGATAATGAATGGTATACCCAAGGAGCCGTTGATTACATTTCAGGTTATGGAAATGTGTTTAGTCTGTCTCATGCGAGTAAAA
>CALBXV010000580.1 GCA_937890045.1 uncultured archaeon | reverse complement strand
ACAGAAGAACCACTTAAATGTATTGTAGAACTTGCATCTAAATCAAATGTAGATGAATTAACATCTATTGCTACATCAGCCGCAACACCAATATCAATACCACCTGCACCATCAATAGTAACTTTACCACTATTTGATGCGTCAATATCTACTCCTGTATGTCCGTCTAATACTAAAGTAGCTGCTTTACTATCTACTGTTAAATTACCTGCTGTAGACTGTACTGCTCCAGCATCTGATAAGGTTATATCACCTTCTAAAAATAAATCTTGCCATGCCTGTGTAGCTGAACCTATATCATATGTATCATCTGTATTTGGTAAAAGATTAGAACCTATATCTGCACTAAAAGTAACAAGATCAGTATCGGCATCTCCAAATGTTAAATTTCCACCAAACGTTCCATTACCACTTACATTTAATGACCCTGTTACTTGAAGTCCTGCTTGTGCATCTAATCTACCTGTAACATCTAATGCACCACCGATTTCTCTATCTTTAATATTACCTGTTAAATCTAAATTTGTATTACCACCAGTATTTAAAACGTGAAGTACTTTAGCGTCAGTTTCATGATATAACATATCATTGAAATTTGCTCCGCCTGTTACTCCACTTAAATCTGGTGTTGCATTACCTGTTATAATTCTTGCTATACTTAAACGATTTGTACCATCAGAGTGACCCGCAACAATTGCAGTTTTTAATACAGAATCGCCTATATTTGATACTGAACTGGTTACTACACCAAGTTCACCATTCTGTAAAGTTACGCTATTTAACTGTGCTAACGTTCCTCGTCTAAGTTTTATAATTTGTGCCATTAATTGTCTCCAAATAGTAATGCTTCTATTCTATTATAAATATATAAATTACTAATTTTAGTTAAAATTGTCTCCTAAATCCAATACTCCTGCTTGACTTCTATTTGCTATAGTTCCTAAGTTTTCCAAAGTTAATGAAGCACTAGCAACAGCAGTACCTACTTTTTGATCAACTAAATCCATAGCTCCACTAATTATCAATGTCTTTGTTGATGCGTCGTAACTATCCATCAAAGTTTGTCCTCTTACCTCTAATGAACCTGAAATTAACACCGAACCACTTACTCTTAAATCTCTTCCTCTTCCTGTAGAAAAGTATGAACCTGTCTGTCTAAATGGTGTATCAGTTTTTATTGTTGAAAGAGATGTATCTAAAGTTCTACCTACATATTGATATGCAGTCATATAAACCCTATGAGTAGCTCCTGGTTTATTAGCATCAAACTGTAATACTCCTGTTTTATAATCAAACTGATAATCATTTCCTGATACTTTATCATCATTATCTAATGAACTCGAATCTGCTGAAGTAGATTTATATACTACTACATTATATCCTGGTGTAGTATCTTCTGCTACGGCGTTAGCCAAACTTACATCCGAATACTTATTTGATATAAAACTTGTTTGTTGATTTGCGCTAATTAACTGTGGTGTTATACCATCTGAACTTCCTGATGGATTTACAAAAAACCACACATCTCTGTCTACATTTGACTTTGTAAGTGGGTGTCTGTACCAATATTTCATAATACTAAAACCACTAGTACTATATGTACTATTAATTTGAGAACTTCCACTAAAAGGTAAAGATGCGGTTGGTATTAAATTTTGTTGAGAAAAAACTTCACTAGCATTAACATCTAAAACACTTGTGAACGCTTCTTGACCTGTAGTTAAATCACCACTTGTATATCTTCTACCACCAAGTAATCGTATTGCCTTTGATAATTCTGCTATTAATCCCATTTTCTCTTCCTATGAACTTGAAATTGTTATACTTGTTACAGGAGAAGGATCTCCCTTATATCTAACTATCAGATAGAACTCGTTATCACTCGCATCTAAGTACATTCCATCAGCATTTCTCATTGGAACTGTATATTCTGTACTACTTAAACTACCACCTGTATTACCATACAAATCTATTGCCGTTGTAAATGGATTTTTAAAGTTATCCGCTGCCACATCTGTTTCTATCACATTACTTACAAGTGCTGATGGATCATAAATTCTTGCCGTACTTAATGAACTATTATTACCACTTCCATTTCCTGAACTCTCAAATAATATAGCTACTGCTACTCCATTTGAAGTTGAATTCCAATTAACCAATGTTTTACCCACATCAACTGTCATAGATGTTTTTGTTCCACTTGTTTGAAATCTTCTTATATAAAATTTATATGTTCCACTACCATAACCTGATGGATACCAATATCTATATGTTCCACCTGGATCCACCAAATATCCTGGTTTAACTTGTAAATCATAATCCCCTAAAAATGGTCTACTAACATTATATGTTGTAACCCAAGCAGTTCCATTAAATGCTTGAACATTATCTGCTATCTGTATTCTCCAATCTTCACCACTAAATGTTTCAGTTGTATCTGCTAAACTATTACCATCATATCCTTGTGCTCTACCATATATTGCCAAACTACCACTTGAAGCTGGTTGACCAAATGTTCCCGCAGTATGATATGAAATAGTTTGGGTATCTAATGTAGATTGTGAACTATTTCTGTTTCTTGCCTTTGTGGCCACGGTAAATGATGTATCTGCAACTCCTGTTTGATCTATACTATCAGAAGTACTACTATCGTAACTAACTGAAGCTGTAACTATTGCTATATCATTATATCTCGGAACTCCGCTATCCACTGCCGTAGTTCCATCACTTTGAAATAATTTACCACTTGTTTGTACCGTTCCACCACTTGTAGAAACTGTATCTCCACTTATTGTAACACTACCACCCGCAGTACCACTTCCAACTGAACCTGCTGTCATATCTACTAATGTGGTTGTTGCTGCATACATTGGATTAAACAATCCTGTAATCTTTGTAGATACTTCATAAGTAGTATCTATTAAATAAGGTACTCCACTTAAACTTCTTGATGTAGCAGTTAATGCTTTATGTGTTGTTCCTGTATCTGCTAAACTATTAGTTCCAATGGATGTGTCCATAGTGGATGTTGGTGCCCAAAAACGATTTTGTGTAGTTCCACCCTTAAAAGTATAATCTGATTGTGAACCTGTTGCTATACCAACTTTTAAATCATGAAATCTATAATAACCACTTGAAGATACACTTGTCATACTTGTTTTACTTGTATGATATTTTCTTGTTAATGTACCTGACATTGTAGTACCACCTACATCTATAAATCTTCCATCTTGAAATCCTGCAGGTATAACTGCTGGTTGTGTAGTTTCAATTTTTGCTAATGTTATTCCATTTGATGTTCCAAATGAACTTAATGTATAATCTAAATATGATTGTGTAGTGTGTGTATTAGATGCTGCTGTTGGTGCAGAAACACTTCCTGTATCACTAAACGATTGTGTTGCTACAACTCTAACTTTAAAAGCCGTTGCACCACCACTTGTCAATTCACCCAAACCAAATAACTCTGAATCAACTGATGAACTTACATTTGATGAGCCAGCACTATTTGAATCAAAATCTATAGTATATGTAGTAGGATTTTGATAATAAGTTGTTATTCCACTAAAAATTGTTGAACCTTCGGATACCCAATCTTTAAATGCCAAATAATCTAATGTTGCATTACTTATTGAACCAAAATTTTGTGGTAAATAACCATTTATACTATCAGTACTACCTAAATTAGCTACATTTGTATCTATACTATTATAAGTTTGAGTATTAGCTTCAGCATCACGAACATCTAAAGAATGACTTAAAATTCCTGCTACAAATCTTAATGCTTCTGAAACATGAGTTGTGTTACTAAATCTATTAAAATAAGAACCATCTAAATTTTCTTTCCATTTATTGGAAGTTGGATACCCAACTTGAACATTAGTTGCGTATATTGCAGTAGAACTTGTAAGTGGTACATTAACCCTCATACTACCAGATATGTGTTCTGAGCCAGAAATCTTTAATGAGCCTGTTAAGACACTACCTAATTGTTTTAGTTTGACTCTAGCCATTTAAATCTACCATTCTAAGTGTTTCCCTTTGTTCCTCATATTTTCTTTCTTCCCACCAAGATGTAATTGATTTTGAAATTTTCTTTT
The DNA here is from genome assembly GCA_937890045.1 of uncultured archaeon. The sequence goes on along the minus strand of CALBXV010000580.1, from coordinate 702 downwards.
TATGTTGAACAGTTTTTGGTTGTTTCATTTTTTCAATAGTCTCTACTGTAAGTTTTCTATCCATCTGAGCGCACGATTTACAAACAGAATTATTTCCTACAGCCCTATCAAAAGCATCCTTTCTCGTATACGTAATCATCCTACTACAATCGGGACATCTTCTATTTTTTCTATTTGGCCAATATCGTTTCCTCATATCTATTATAAATATCGAGGAATGGTAAAAGAAAAGTGGTTAGGCATCAAATTTTCCCCACGATAAAATTTCATCATTTGACTCTAATACATAACCTATACTATCAGTATCTACTAAAACTTGAAACAAACTACCACTTTGTTTTACCTTCAAAGCGTCGTGTTCCATATATTGTCCATTTAAAAAGAATATAAAATCATTTTCAGAAGTTGCAACAAATCCACTAGGTGCTGATGCTGTTACCGCGTTAAAACTCGCTGTTTGAAATCCTGAGAAATCTCCGAAAGTAGCAGAACCTGAGTAAGATACAGCCTTTTTAACAAATTGTTTGCGTAGATAGGAAGTAAAATCAACAACATAAGTTTTAGATGTTGCAGCGTTATCCGCAGATGGTGTACTCGGTAATCCTAATACTTCTCCACCACCACTAAATGTCAAATCAGCGTTACTACCCATAGTAGAAGATGCAAGTGAAGTAATTGTTTTATTAGTTAATGTATCTGTAG
>CALBXV010000579.1 GCA_937890045.1 uncultured archaeon | reverse complement strand
GGGTTTAAGAGATTTATATTCAATAGAATCATTAAGAATAACACAACAATCACTATTTTTTATTGCGTCAATAATATTATAATGATAATCAACTCGATCACCAAAAATTTGTTTAGCATTATCTATAGCTTCAGGATCATGAACTTTGATAGTGGAGTTTTGTTTTAGTAGTTCATTAACAATTTTAATTGCAACAGATTCACGCATATCATTAGTTTTGGATTTAAACGCAAGTCCTAATATAGAAATTGTTTTATTATCAATAGATGATAGTTTTTGTTTAATTAAATTAATAATTAAAATTGGTTGTAATTGATTTACTTCATCTACAGCAATTAATAGTTTAGGAGAATAATCTAAACTGGATGAAAATTGAATTAATGCTTTTACATCTTTGGGAAAACAGCTGCCACCATATCCAGGTCCAGCAGATAAGAATTTAGAGTTAATTCTATTATCTAATCCAATAGCTTGAGCAACTTCATCTACATTGATATTAGGGATATTATTACAAATATTAGCAATTGTATTAATATAACTTATTTTTGTTGCCAGAAATGCATTATTTGCATATTTAATTAATTCGGCAGTAGGAATAGTGGTATTAACAATATTAATTTTTTGAGTTGAATATAGAATATTATACAAGTTATTAATAATTTTTTTGGATTGAGAATTAGAAGAACCAAGTACTACCTTATCTGGATTATTCATATCATTAATAGCAGAACCTTCACTTAGAAACTCAGGGTTATAACATATTCCAAAATCTTTATTATATTTCTTACCAGATATTTTTGCTATAATTGGAACAATAATATTTTCAGTAGTTCCAGGTACAATAGTGCTTTTAACCACAATTAAATGATAACTAGATTTATTTTTTAGCGCATAACCAATATCAGTTGCTGCAGATTTAATAAACTGTAGACCAACAGAACCATCTTGATTTGCAGGAGTTCCAACAGTAATAAAAGTTACATCGCTGTTTTTTATAGAATCTGATAAATTATCTGATGTAGAAAACCTTTTAGTTTTCAACATTTTACACAATAATTCATTCAAATTCGGTTCAAACATATCTGGCTTTCCACTACTAATTTTCGTTAATTTAGATTGATCAACATCAACACCAATAACATGGAAACCTTTATCAGCAAAACAGACTGAAGTAGTAAGACCGACATAACCTAGACCTATAAAAGAAATTTTTGTTTTAGTTTTTTTAGTCAATGTAATATCACATAATAAGTTCTTGATATATTTTTAATAATCTTGTAATTAATTTATTTGCATCATGATATTTAACAATATATTCACGATTTTGTTTTCCATTTAATAAGAAGTTACCATCATATGTAACTATAGGTAAACCACAACTCATTGCTTCGAGACACATTTTTGATTTAATAGGATTAAGATGTTGATCAATAAATAGGTCATATTTATGATAAATATCAGGCATTTGATAATATGGATAATTAAATTCATTAATTTGAATGATTTTATATCCTTGATCAATTAATTTATCTTTAGTTTTAGATTCAAGATAATCACCTGGTTTACTACAATAAAGAGCTAATTTTTGTTTATTCAACTTTTTATTTTGAATATTTGGACTAAAAATATTAATATCGATAGGAGTTTGGAAATATTCGACATTATCATTATATTGTTTAGCAGTGTTTAACAGATCAGGAGTGGCCACTAATATTTTATCACAATTAATTAGATTTCCTTTAATTATTTTTCCCCATTTAGAGTCAATATTTCTTATATCACTACCATGCGCATGACCAATTAATGGTCTTTTGTTGAATTTTCTTGCAAACCAACAATCTTGCAACAGATATGCACAATGATATATATCGGCTTTAAGAAAATATAATTTAATAGCCAATAATATGGTTTTATCAAATAAATTTCTTGTACGTAATTGCAATTTTACATCAACATCATTTTTCATCAGCAGATTAGCTAATGTTTGATTTACATATGCACAATCATTTATCATTCCAATTCTCAAAGGAATCTCAAATAAAAATGAGCTAAATTTTATAAATAAATGTATTTATGATTATAACATTGTTTCTAAAGGCTTACCTAAAAATAACAATAGTTTACATAATAATAATGTTAATATTTTCTTTAAGTTCATTATTAAACTATTCAAGCAATTCAGAAACTATAATTTTTAAAATACCGTTAGAATTTTACGCTAGAGAATTTTTGATTCATGGATTGTTTGGTACTTTAGTAGGATTATTTACATTTAAACCAAGTTTAATTATTTTATCTACTACATTTGCAATTTTAACTGATATAGATCATACACTATGGTTAAACGGAATGTCAACGATAGCTAGAACAAATCATGCTATTCCGATTTCAATCGTTATATCCATTATCATGGGTTTAATTTTTAGAAATAAGAAAAAAATTAATTATAGATTAACATTTACAATCTTTGGAGCAATGTTATCACATTTAGCTTATGATAGCATATCAGAATATCAACCTATTCCAATATTAAGTCCTATAACATTAGAGGAAATAACATTATTAGATAATTCATGGATTGTGCTTTTACTAGTTGCAATATTAGTTAATATTATTGGACTGTTAATATATAAAAAAAATATAAGTAAAAAATAATCAGTATTAGAAAAAATTTAAACAATATGGTTCTAAATCAATATTAGGATAAATTGAATATAAAAAAAGTTGTTTTACCAGCTGCAGGATTAGGGACGAGATTATTACCTATAACAAAAGAAACGCCAAAAGAAATGTTACCAATTTATATAAGAGGAGAAAATGGAAATAGATATTTAAAACCAGTATTACAAGTAATTTTTGAACAATTATATAAAAATAATTTTAGAGAATTTATTTTTATAGTTGGTAGAAATAAAAGAGCTATAGAAGACCATTTTACTATTGATAACGATTTTATTAAAACATTATATGAAAAAAATAAATCTGAGTTAGCTAAAGAAATGGAGAAGTTTTACAATAAAATAGAAGAATCATCACTAATTTTTGTAAATCAGCCAGATCCGAAAGGTTTTGGAGATTCTATTTTAAAAGTAAAATCAATCATAGAAGAGGAATTTTTAGTTCATGCAGGTGATACATACATAAAATCGTCAGGAGATACCTCTATAAAAAAAGTAATAGAATCACATAATAAATATAAATCAGAAATTACATTTGCAAGTAAAATAGTAAATAATCCAAAAGATTATGGAATAGTAACTAAGGGAAATGAATTAGAAAATAATATTTTTAATGTAAACAAGGTTATAGAAAAACCAGATAACCCAGAAACTAATTTAGCTATAATGCCCATATACATATTTTCACCTAATATTTTTGAAGCACTAGAAGAAATTAATTCAGGAGTGAATAAAGAAATACAACTTACTGATGGAATACAGAATATAATTAATAAGAAATTACAAGTTAATACGGTTGTACTAAACAAAAATGATGTTCAATTAGATATTGGAAATCCAGAGAATTTTTGGGAAGCAATAAAACTTTCTTATAATTGGTAATCTAGTTAGAGTTAAAGTAATAATTATAGAATTTGTTCTTTTAACCAAGGAATAGTGAATTTTAACCCAGTGTCAAGATCTATATTAGGTTCCCAATTTAATAGTTTGGAGGCTTTAGATATATCTGGATTACGACGTTTAGGATCATCCTCAGGTAATGGTAAAAATGTAATTTTAGATTTAGACTTTGTAATTGATAAGATTTTATGTGCTAACTCAAGTATAGTAGTTTCATTAGGATTTCCAATATTAAATATTTCACCGTTGTGTTTTTCAGATAATAATGTTTTAAAAACACCTATAATTGTATCTGTCACATATGTAAATGATCTTGTCTGTTTACCATCTCCATAGATAGTGAGATTTAGATTATTTATTGCTTGATGAATAAATTTAGATAAAGCTCTTCCATAGATTCCATCATTTCGTAATCTAGGACCATACGTATTAAAAAGTCTAATTATATTTGTATTTAAGTCATATTCCCTATAATAAGCTACAATTAGAGCTTCACTAAATCTTTTACTTTCATCATAAGGAGAACGAATTCCAACAGGATTCACATAACCCCAATAAGTTTCAGGGGTTGGGAATATAGTAGCATCACCATATATTTCAGAAGTTGAAGAAAACAGTAATTTAGAATCATGTTTACGAGCTAACTCTAGTATATTAAAAGTTCCTAATGAATTCACTTTTAATGTTTCAGTAGGATATTTTTGATATGCGTCAGGAGAAGCAATACTAGCGAAATGTAAAATATAATCAAATTTAGTTTTTAGAGAATTGAATTCTGGAATATCATTTTTTAAATGATGAAAATTTGGGTGATTAATAAGTGTAGAAATATTTGATGATAAACCAGAAGAATAATTATCTATACAAGTAACTTCAGATCCAGCCTCTATTAAAACATCACATATCCAACTTCCAAGAAATCCAGCACCTCCAGTTATAAGAACATGTTTTCCTTGAAAATTATCGATATTTATTTGATTCATAATATCTTTTATTCCATTAATAATTGTAGAATGTAGTTTTGTACTCATATATAAGAGAATTAAATATAGTAAATATAAAATATTAATTGTTAAGTATAGAAACATATCCTATTGCAAAAAAATAAATTACCAATCTATTCATTAATACTGATATTTGCTTCGACATTTTTCATCGTTTTTTCTTTTATGATCATAATAAATAACATAAATATTACATTCTATTCATTAATTATAGGTAAAGGTTTAGTACAGCATGTAATTTATTTTCAAA
>CALBXV010000578.1 GCA_937890045.1 uncultured archaeon | reverse complement strand
AATAAAATCGTCTAATCCAGTTAGAAATGCAGCACCTCTAAAACTATTAGTTGGACCAGAACTTACAGTCAAAATTGGATAATTTCTAGCATAATCAACTGACATTAAAGTACCGTCATTTTGTGAGAAATATATAGTAGCTTCAATACCACGTTCGTCACAAGCATTTTCAAAAGCATCAGCAGCAGCTTTTGCAACACTAACAACTGATGCATTAAGTATAGTAGCATTTTCTCTTTCAATAAGACCCAACGTACCCAGTTTATGAGATAAAGAAATTGTAATATCTGAACCAATAATTTCTTTAAATATATTTGCAGCTTCTATTTCATGATCAGTTTTTACAGGAGAAAAGATGCCAGAAATCGCAATAGATTTAATTTTCTTCTTTTTAAGTTCTTTAATTACATTTATTAATTTATTTGTATCTAACGGTGAAATTTCTTTTCCATCATATTCAAAACCACCTTTAATGTTATATACTAGATTTCCAACTGCTTTAGATAAATCAAGTGGCCAATCAGCCATTGGAGGCACTCCAGAACCAGCAGGTAATCCAATTCTTACTACAGCAACTTTATCCATTGCTTTTCTTTCAACTATTGCATTAATACAATGAGTTGTGCCTATCATTGCATATTTAATCTCAGAAGGCGCGACAATTTTTTTATTTAGAATCATATCTAAACTAGTCAAGATTCCACCAGTAACATCTTTTGTAGTGTAAGTTTTAACAGCAGTAATTAAGTTATTTTTTTCATCAACTAAAACAGCATCTGTCTGTGTACCACCAACATCAATCCCAATTTTAAAAATAATATATCACCTTTTCAATAATTTTCCATATTTTATTTCTTTTTCTTTAGATAATTTAGCGTTAGAATAATATTGTTTATGTCTTAATTCTAATGGAATATACTCAAGGTCCTTATAACCAAAATGTTTAGGACCCCAAACTTCTAGAGCCGCATTTGTTCGCATAATTTCAGGTGTAGGAATACCAATTACAGTAACACGTGATCCATAACGCAAATATTCAGTAGTTATTGGTAAAGCAGTTTCAGCATCTAGAACAGTAATAAGATCAGGCACAGTAGCTATAACTTCACCATTTTTAACAGCCGCTAAATTTTCATTTTGGAATCTAATAGCCAGAGTATTATTAATATATTCATCAAAACCTTCAATTTTTACATTTCCAACAGCAAAACCTGAAGTAGTTTTTCTTTCAACATCAATAATCTTACCTTTAAATAACACAATAGCCTTTCCATAAAAAGAATTTTCTGTAACATCCATTATAGCTCCAAGAGGATCAACAGTTGCTTCATTTACAGATTTACCTAAGTTAATTCCTAAAGAAACAGTACCTGGAATAGCAACTTTTTTAACATCCTTCCCAGACATAGGATATTCAGCAATATGGGAATCACCACCCATCCTCATAGTAATACCCCTTGCAATCCATTCAAAAGTAAAATTATCTTTTGTGTTTAATATACAAAAATTACCTTTTTCATCAGTAATTGACATAGGAGTGCCGCTTTTTCCATATATATGAAAAGTTTTCATATACATTTCAGGGAAAGCTCTACCCATACCATCAGCATCAACAACTGGAATGCCAACTCTAGCTGCAACATTAAAAGGAATAGTAGAATTTAATCCTCCTGATTCGTAAGGCATAGTAGCATAAGCTTTCTTGTTTATGTATTTTTCTAAAATTTGAAGTGCTTGCATAATTTCATTACCGTTTGGAACTTTTTCAATCAAAATTGTAGGTGCACCCATCATTCCAGTAGGAATAACACATGCAGAATCAGGAACTTCCTCAGGAGAAATTAAATCAACCTCACCATGATTTTTAATAGCGTCAATAGCCATTAATTTTCCTATATATGGGTCTCCACCACCTCCAGTGCCTAAAATAGCAGCACCGACTGAAAGATTTTCAATATCATTAATTCCAATTTTACGAGCCATTTAATTCACCATATTTTCATTAATAATATAACTAATGATTAAGAAATAAAAATGTTAATTAATAAAGAACAAGTTAAGTTGATTCAATATATTGTCTTCCAGCTTCTACCATTAAATCACTACTACCGCCCATAAGAAATAGTAATGGTAATTTAACTCCAGCTTTTTCATATTCAACTAGTCGATCTACAACTTGATCTACAGTGCCGGCGGCCGCAAAAGCATTCATCATTTCAGATGTAACCAAAGGTGCAGCAGCTTGCCATCCGCCCTTATTGAAAGCAGTTTTTAATTCGTTAGTATCTTCAGTAGTAAATCCACTTAAGGCAATTTGTTCATCATTAAGAAAAGCAGACAACATAGAAGCAATCATACCTCTGATCCCAATATCAAAAGTTCCATCAGATGAAACTGCAGAAGAAATAAGACCTGCAACATCATAATTTGCAAAGTCTTTACCTACTTTATTAACTCCAACCTTAGTTCTCTCAATAGAATCTTGAGAATGGGCAACAGAATAACCCGCAGAGATAAGAAGTCCATCACCAACTTCACCTGCCATTTCAAGCATCTTAGGACCCATGCTTCCTATATATATTGGAATATCATTTCTTGGAATCTCAAATGTTCCAAGAGGAGTAAGATATGGACATACGCCTAGAGATATATCAATAGCTTTAGTTGCTTTACCTTCAAATTTTACAGTTTTTTTACTATATAATTCACGAACTAATTGTGCAGTTTCACGTATAGTAGTTAGAGGAGAATAGTAATCAGTCATTTGTTGAATTATAGGAGGAAAACCTGCACCTAGACCTAAAATCATTCTTCCACCAGATAATTCATCTAAAGTTGCCATAGTGAGAGCAAGATTAACAGGATGTCTAGTATAGGGATTTAAAATAGCTGTTCCTATTTTTATTTTTGTTGTATTATATGCATAACAAGCTAATGCTGAAACACCCTCTCTAGCATAATAATCTTCAGCAACCCAAACGGATTCAAAACCGGCATTTTCAGCTTTTTTAGTAATATCAACTAATTGTTTAATTGTGTAAGGTACACCAGATGCAACAAAACCTAATCTTTTCATTAATATGTCACATGATATAAATAAGCACAATAAGAAATAAGTTTAACTAATTAATGGCCTAATAAAACTCTATCAATATCTAGATCTTTAATTAAACTAGGTTTCTTAAGTATCAAGGAATTATTATTATTCCAACCAATTTTAACATTATCAGAATTAATTTGTGAAGAAGCAGATTGTATTGATTTAAATTGTCTATCAGAAGATACATCGAGTATATATTCAATCATTGAACCTTTGTAAATAAAATTAAAATTTTTACAATTCAGATTATTATCAAAAGGTTTTTTATCAGTATGAACAGATATTTTTTCTGGCCTAATAGCATAAGCAACATCATCACCTATGTTTAGATCAGATGTAGAATTTGAAGTAAAATCTCCAAGTTCAGTTTCAACAGTAGTTTTATTAGAAGTTACTGATTTTACACGACCTTTCAACATATTTATTTCTCCAACAAATTTAGCTACAAAAACGGTTTTTGGTCTCTCATAAATCTCTTGTGGACTACCAATCTGCTCAAAAATACCTTGATTCATAACAGCTACTCTATCACCAAGTATAAGTGATTGTTCTTGATTATGCGTTACGTAAACAGATGTAATACCAACTCTTTTATGAAGAAGTTTTAATTCAGTTTCCATTTTTTTTTGAAGCTTAAAATCTAGATTACCTAAGGGTTCATCAAACAATAATACTTTAGGTTCAATAACTATAGATCGAGCTAGAGCAACTCTTTGTTGTTGACCGCCACTTAATTCTCTAGGTAAACGATCTTTTAGATCTTCAAGACCAACAAGTTTCATAGATTCAGTAACACGATCGTTAATTTGATCCATACTTATATTTCTCATTTTAAGTCCAAACGCAATATTTTCAAATACACTTTTATGAGGAAAAAGAGCAAAATTTTGAAATACTAAAGCAATTTCCCTTTTTGCAGTAGGTATATCTACAACATCTATACCATCAATATAGATATTACCAGAATCAGGTTTTTCTAACCCTATAATAGTTTTTAACATAGTAGTTTTACCACAACCACTTGGGCCTATAAAACAGAAAAATTCAGAGTCTTGAATATTTAGAGAAACATCATTAACTGCAATAGTTTTACCAAATTTTTTTGTTACATTTTTTATTTCTAGCATGTTTTTAGACATAATAAATTAAATTATTTGTTAACAAATATAAGTTTTTTAAATTTGGTAGTTAGTAGTAGTATTGTGGACCAAAAAGATAGAATTAATACAATAAATGAACATATTCGTGTAACTAAATTAATTAGCGAATTTATTATTCCATGTTTTGGACCTAAAGGATTAAATAAAATTATAAATTCAGATGATAAAACAATAATTTCAGATAGCGCATCAACCATACTAAAAGAAGTGGAAATAAAACATCCAGTAGCAAAATTAATAGCAGAAATTGTCTATAATGTAAGAAAATCTTTCGGTGATGGTTCAAATTCTATATCAATATTAGTAGGTGAATTAGCAAATTCAGCTGAAAAATTAATTAATAAGAAAATACACCCAATGATAATATTAGATTCTTGGAAAGTAGCGCTAGAATATTGTTTAGATAATACTCCAACAATTAAAATTGATAGATCCAATATAAACAAAATAGCGGAGACATATATTTCAAAAACTTTTATTGGTAATGAACGGAAATATGTATCAGAATTACTTTCAAATTTACTTTTATCTTTAAAATACAAAAATGAAATAGATTTAGATAATTTAATAATAAAACAATGTTTAGGAAAAAACATAAAAGATAGTAAAATAGTTAAGGGTGTTGTTATAAGACATGAATTAGCAGATCCAAATGGATTAAAATATTTAAAAAATACTAAAATTGCTATTTGTACTGGAGAATTAAACATTAAGAGCGTTGAAGAATCAGTATATAAAACAAAAATTGAGATTAACGATCCAAGCAAATTAAAAAATATAAAAAAAGAGTATAAAAAACAATTAAAAAACAAAATAAATAAGATTTGTAAAACTGGAGCAAAAGTATTATTATTAGAAAAGGGGTTACCGGATTCTGCAATTGAAATATTCACTAGAAGAAAAATAATAGTAGTAAGAAGATTAATAATAGAAGATTTAGAACGAATATCAAGAACAATTGGATCAAAAATTGTTTCACATTTAGAAGATATAACAAAAGAAGATTTAGGAGAAGCTGAGATAGTTGAAGAAAGAATATTAAATGGAGAAAAATGGTTATATATTGTAGGAGATCAAAAAAGAAAAATTATAACATTAATGTTAAGAGGTAGTACAGAGAAATTTGGTTTAACAAGAGCAAGGAGAGTAATAGGAGATGGTTTAAAAGTATTAAAGAAATTTTATAATAATCCAATAATTGTATGTGGAGGAGGAGCATGTGAGATAGAATTATCAATTCAATTAAGAGAATTTGCTAAGACATATAAGGGAAAAGAGATGTTATGTATCAACGCATTTGCAGACGCGTTAGAATCTATAACAAACATTTTAATAAAAAATTCAGGGTTAAAGAGTACATATCCATTAATAAAATTAAAACATAAGCATTTAACTAATGGAAAATTTTATGGAATAAATGGATTTACGAGAAAAATAGTAGATATGAGAAAAGAAAAAATATTTGAAGTGAGTTTAATAAAACAAGTAATTTTTCAAAGTGCTTTTAGAATATGTGATAGTTTACTAAGAATAGATCAATATTTAATTAATAAACAAGCAAAGAATAGAGAAGAAGAATTGGAAGAAGAAAGAAAGAAGTATCTAGAACCAGAAAGAGTTAAAAAAATCAAGAAAGATTATGGAATAGAAAATTAATATAGCGTAAATATTAAAAAATAAATATAATCAATGTTATTAACTAAAGCTATAACTTGACTAAAATTTATTATGAAATAAATCCTCCAGTGATTTTAAATAATGGTATAATTCCTATAAACGAATTAAATAATAGACTAAATAATATTTATTTTAAAATAAATAAATTAAAAGATTTAACAGATGGAGTACAATTTACAGATTCAGCACTAGGTAATCCAAGATTATCAAGTATAAATTTAGGTTCAAAAATAAGAGAGAAATACAGTAGTAAATATGAGATTATTTGTAATATAAGAACATGTGATCATAATGTAAATAGTATAATTCAAATTACAAGAGAAGCAGAATTAAGAAATATTGATGGATTATTATTAGTTTGGGGAGATACACCTAAATTTGGAGTGACAATTAAAACAAAAACAACAGACACATTAAAAGAGTTAAAGAGATTAGAGTTTAAAATAAAGTTATATTTAACAACAACATTTAATGTAAATGAAAGAATTTTGAAAAATAAATTAGATGCGAACCCAGACGGTATAATTACACCACCAATACCATCTTTAGAAGAATTTTATAGATTTAAAGATAAGATAAATGAAAGAAACAAGAAAATTGATATAATATCAACAATATTTATTCCGAGTGAAAAAAACTTCAAAGCATTAAAACTAATAAAATTTGATTGGTCAGAGTATCAAGATAATTTATACGAATTTACAAAAGAAATTTTTAATAATAGTAATGGCGTATTAATTTCGTCACCAAATGATTTTCAGGAAGGACTCAAATTAATTAGGAGGATGAGAACATCAGTATAAGAGCATTTATTAACGGAATATATCCAAGAACAGAAGAATTAATAGAGTCTACAAGAACATATGATAAAAAGTTAAATCAATTATACACTAAAGAAAAAGAAGAAAATATTAAACTGCAGATTAATACAGGATTAACACATGTAAAAGATCCATTATTAAATTGGGATGATATTTTTAGACCATTTTCACAGAATTTAAAAGGAGTAGAAGTAGGTAGCTTAGACAGATTTTTTGAAAATAACACTTTTTATAAGAAACCAAAAATTACAGGTAAAATAGAAGGAAACGGAGAAATAATTTCAAATAACACCATAATGAATTTTCCAAATTCAGTAAAATATAAAGTAGAATTACCAGATCCATTTACTTTTGCAACTTTATGTGAAAACTTGTATTATAAAGATTTTAGTCAATTACTAAGTGATATTGGAAATGTTTTAAAACAAGAGGTTAAAACTATTATGAAATCTGGATGTGACATAATACAATTTAACGCTCCATCATTAACTCAAGTAAAAGATATGGATATAATGAATCAAATTAAAAATACATATAGAGAAATGCTTGCTGGAGTTAACATAGAAACATATGTTAATGTGTATTTTTCAGATATAAAAGATGTTTACAAACATATTTTGGATTTTGGAATATATGGAATAGGAATAGATTTAATTAACAGCAATATTAATGAAGTAAAAGAATATGGAATCCCAAAAAGCATAATATTTGGTTGCATAAACGCTCAAAATACATTATTAGAAAATCCTAAGAATATTGCAAATAATATATTAGAAATATTAGAACAAATAAATATTACAGAATATGGTATATCAACAAACTGTGATTTAGAATTTGTTCCAGAAGAATTTGCTCAGAAAAAGATCCATATAATAGGTAATACATTAAAAATATTAAAAGAGGATAGATAATTGAAAGAAAATATATTTCTTACCCAAGAAATTGGCAGTATCAGAAAACCAAATTGGGCATTAAAAACATTA
>CALBXV010000577.1 GCA_937890045.1 uncultured archaeon | reverse complement strand
TCAATTATTTAAAAGTGGTCAGGTAGAGAAATACCGAGAAAAGAAAATTAAAAAATTTATGAAGAAAAATGGAATAGGGGAAATAAATTCCCCATCACAGAAAGAGGCTACACAACATTTTATTGAAACTCAATGTCATGGGATTGGTAGGAATATTTTTGTACATAAAGATGCATGGTTAGATTATAAAACTGCTATGGAAAAAAATCTTCCCTGTGGGTATATGTGGATAGAAGATACTGATCTTAAAAACCTGTTAGTGTGGGCAAAGAATGGACTGGCCAATACTGGTAAGTTATCGTCAATAAAAGAAAGAGTTGCTACTTATAAAACACGAGGTAGAAAAATAATAATAGATGTATTGATTGATGATTATTTTGCCACGAGTACCGTAAGTGACCAAATTCTTAATGAGGATATGCAATCTGATTATTATAGTGAGTACAAAATAAGAGTAGTACCTCCCGAAGAAAGGGCTACCAAAGAAGATGTAGAAGTTCCAAGAGAATTGTTATTTGATTTACCACAACTCAAGAGAAATACACTTGGTAAAAAATTAAATAAAAAATTTACTAGAAAAACATTTTATTCAAATGATTCACAAGAAGAATGTTTAACAAAATTATTTAAGAACTTTAGAAATCCAAACTCCAGTCAATATTTCTTATTAGATTGTGTTATGAGATTTGGTAAATCTTTTATATTTTTTGAATTTATCAAAAGAGAATATGTAGATAAGGGTATTAATAAAATACATGCTGTAGCATGTCATGATACCAAAACCCAAAATGGTTGGATATCAAAAGCGGATATCTATTATACTGATTTATTTGATTGTATTATTCTACAAGAGAATAAAGGTTTCGATTTTAAACAAAAAGTAAATAAAAATACTATTGTGTTTATATCACAACAATTACTGCACGCCAATAAAAGTACTTGTGATGTTACAGAAACTTCCACTAAACCTTTGAAACAACTTATAGAATTAGATGTAATGGTAGAGAATACATTTGTAGATGAAGCACATCAATATTTTAGTCATAAGTGGAAATCCTATTGGGAATCAATTACTGAGAATTTAGTAATCCCCGCTACAGGAACAGCAGCAAATATTAAATTAAAGTATCCTGATTTATTTGATGAGAATAATACACATACTGATACTCTTTTAGATTTAATAGAAAGACTTTTTATAGATTATGGTATAACGGTTGAACCGATTATCAAACGAATAGAGATTTCAGATTTGGGTTCAAAATTTATTAATTTAGGGAATTTACAAAGTTTAGATGAATTTGGTCATTTAGTAAATCCAGGGTTGGCTGATAAATTTTTTGATAAATTATTTAAAGGATTTAGAACTTCACCAATGACACCTGAATGTATTTCAACGGACAACCCTAAACATTTTCCTATATATGTTGAAACAGTTGCATTTGGTAGGGCGATGTATAATTATTTAGAAAGAAATCCTGATTTAAATATCAAACCGATAATGGCGGCAGGTTCACTCAAAGATAGGACAATAAAAGATGAAGCTGAACTACAAAACACTATAAATATGGCACATTCAGATGGGTTGAGTACGGGCATGATAACTGCTGGAAGTATGATTCAGGGAATAGGTATTGAAGAATTTAAAGAGTTGATTAACTTATCTGCTAAATCTACATACGAGTTATTTTATCAATTTTTTGGTAGAGGTTGGGAAATAGATGTTATAAAAATGGCAGGCAAAACAGTTCAAGTTACTATGTGGGATTATGACCCAAGTAGAATTCTAAAAGTAGGAGCCCAATTTGTAGAAAGTTTGGCTATGACTAAAGGTTTAAGTATATCCGCCGCATTCAAAATATTTTTCCAGATACATAATATCTGGGATTTTGTACCCAATACGGCTGGTACGAACCAGCCGTCTTTCAGAGAAATCAAAGACACATCCAGTATTCAATTCGAAATAAGCGAGTTTGTTGATTCTCAAGTTATGAAAAGAGGTACTCGGGCTAGATTAATAGGGAATGTTAGACCAGAAGTTATAGGTGATTTTTCTAAAGATTTTTTAGAAGTATTATTAAAAACTAAAGGTGGTGTACATAAGACAAAAAGTAAAAAATTAGAATCTTATAAAAATGATTTAGATAAACAGAAATCAAACTATTCTAAAAAATCACATGATATAGATATACCAAAAATCCCAAAAGATGTAAAGGATATTTGGGAATCTGCAGTTGATGGTTTGAATGCGTATACAGTAAGAATACCTATGGTAACTGAGTTGATGTATGGTGAAGGTAAAATTAAGACAAAAAATATAAACGAACTTATAAAACATTATGATGATGAATTATTTATAAGTGGTTTTAGATTACCAAATTCAACTATATCAAAAGAATTTTCCAAATGGATAGATAAAAGATGTGATAAAATTAAGATAAATGTTAAGGTAGATGATGAAACAGATTTGATTCCAGAAATCAAAGAATGTTTAGATTTACCATTAAAGGAATTTTTAGAAAAAGGTGATGTATTTGATGAGATATATAAGTATGGTGGTGATGATACTCAACTTACAGTACGACAAGCATATTATCTTCTTACTCATAAAAGATATGAAATTGAACTACAGAAAATTAGGGCTAAAGTAGGACAAGTATTTAATGTTCCTCATGCAAAAAGTGGTTCATTAAATTTAGCTGTAGCTTATATATTATATAATAATTCTAAAAAAATCTTTGGTACACGGGTTACAAAAGATGAAATAATAAATTCTGTAACTTACCACGATGAAACATATTCTAATGATGTACTTGTTGGTAGAATGGGATTTATTAAATCTTCTATAAAGAAGAAAGATTTTATTATTATTAATCCGCCATGGAAACACCCACTACATATAGATATTTTTATAGTATCTTTTGATAATGAACTTAAAGTTGGTGGTACGTTGATTTGTTTACAACCAGCAACTCCTTTTATAACTAAAAAGGATGTAAAAGAATCCAAAAATATTAAAAGAATTAAACAGATTTTTTTAGAAAATAAGACTCGTTTGGTGTTGATTAATGGAAATGAAATATTTGATATTGATCAAGAAGCACCTGTATCTTGTTCAACTGTAACAAAAGAAAAAAACAATTATATTGAAGTTAAAAATAACTATTATACAAATAGTAATAAGTTAGAAGTTCATAGATCGTTTGATACTATTTTTATACATGGTAATTTAATAGTAAAGTCAATAAAAGAAAAAATTGATAAGTTAAATAATGATTCTATAGAAGATAATCTTTACAGAAAGACTAAAAAATATAAAAAATGTTTATTAAAAATAAATGCAATATCAACTGGCCCTCCAAAAAATGGAAAACCAAATGGAAAGTTCCAATCAATTATTTCAAAAAAATATGAAAATAGATTTGATGATATTTTATTTACAAAGGATAGTACTAAAAATAGTTCTAATGAAATAACTTTTGAAACTAAAAAAGAAGCATTAAATTGCTTTAAATATCTTCTTACAAAATTTGCTAGATTCGCGGTTTCAATATATAAACTAAATCAAAATTTACACAGAGGTGAGTTAAAAGGAGTTCCTTATATGGATTTTAATCAAAAGTGGGATGATGAAAAACTTTTTGAATATTTTAAATTAGATCCAGAAGAAATAGATTTTATTAATGAATATATTCAGGATTGGTATGAATATGAACAAGATACTAAATGATTATATAAATCACTCTCGTAACTTTGATTATATGAGTGGTATAGAAAGAGATAGGGTAAGACAGAAAGCAACAGCGGAAGTTTTTACACCAACTGAATATGTACAAGAAATATTAGATGATGAAGAAAAAAAATCACCTGATATGTTTTATGATTGGACTAAAACTTATATGGATAATAGTTGTGGTGATGGTCAATTCCTTTCAGAAGTAGTAATAAGAAAAATGGAACGAAGTAATTGTACATTAGAGAAGGCATTATCTACCACATACGGGGTAGAGTTAATGGAAGATAATGTTAAGTTATGTAAAGAAAGATTAGCGGGCCCCAATCCAACAATGAAAATATTAAAAATTTTAGATAAGAATATAGTATGTGCAGATGCATTAACTTATGATTATAGTTTTGGTGAACCAACTGGGATAGAGAAGTGGTATGCAAACTTGAGAGCATTAAAACAAGTAGTAACTGGTAGTAGAGAATATTTTTAGCAAAATAAATGTGAT
>CALBXV010000576.1 GCA_937890045.1 uncultured archaeon | reverse complement strand
TGTAAATGACTGTGATGCTTCATACCCACTTCCACTATACCAAGTTCCACCAGAACCAGAAATAGTATTCCATTGAGTTCTGCCAGTAACATTATCTTTCCATTTCCAACCTGCCCCATCTTCTACTATTGGACTATAAAAATATTTTCCAGAGCCATTATCCCAAGACTGACTTGTGGGATATCCATATAAAGTTTGTGATACATTTAATTCTCTTGAATTGGCATCATATAAATTTAAATAAAATTTTGTTAATGAACCAGATGTAATTAATCCAGATGATATTGATTTTGATACATAAGTCAAATCAAATTTAACTAAAGCACGAGAAACATTTACTACAGAACCATCGGCGTTCATATCTTTTCTGACCTCAAGAATTTCGTCTTGGCCGGTGTTCATACTTGCACTCATTTCATATAATGTTGTATCTTTTGTTGCGTATTCAAAATAATGCATTATAAGTCTCCCAATACTCTACCCCGTATATCTACATCAGGATATTTAACTTCAAACATTGTAGGATCGACTGGTGGATAAACCACTCCATTATATGTTGATCCTTGTACATCATATATATTACTGGAATATCCAGCTCCCCAC
Organism: uncultured archaeon; assembly: GCA_937890045.1. The sequence continues at coordinate 3,835 of CALBXV010000576.1, read as the reverse complement.
TTGTTTGTTATCTTAATCAATTCATCTCTGCCTTCTTGTGGCTTAACTACAGTTCTCACTCCATCGGCATCTATTATTTCATTTACTACATCTGCCAAAACAATAGGTTGATTTATTTGCCAATTATCATTATTAAAATATTTTTTTAACCTATCAACACAATTTAATAACACTTCATTTTTGTTAAATCCCTTTTTAGTGAAAATTGCAAAATCAACTCCAATATTACATATCCACGCGTCTTTAATTTGAACCGCGTCTGTCATCATTCTATATTGACTTAAATATGTTTTTATATTTTCTTTAACCGCTTGATTTAACCTAACTAACTTTCCTGCTTGATCATATCCAAGCATATACATATTTAATGCTAGTGGATTCGATTGGAATGTCGGGTCTGACTCATTTTGACCGGCTGCAGCTACTTGTTCATCTTGTAAAATAAAAACTTTTGCTATATTACCATACTTTGGTGGTAATGAATATACACGAGTTATGTAATCATCTTTAGTTACTGCTCTACTTTGTGCTTGGAAATATGCAAGTGCATTTACTCTAACATCTTCAAGTGTTTCTGCTCCCCCTCCCCCCATTGCTGGTTCTGGATTTGTTACTGCTATTGAATTTTGAGTTTGAGATTTTAATGCTCCATCTAAACTAACCGAACTATCAAATTCAGAATTCATTAAGGTAATATTTTTTATTGATCCAGCAACACAATTATCTTCCGCACCACCACCAGTTGAATATTTAATAGTAAGAGTTGTATTTGTTGGACATTGACCATAGGTTTCCGTATTTAAAAAATTTGCAGGGTCAAATGCTGTATCAAGAAAACTTGGTGTTCCTGGTAAATTAGAACCTACATTTGATGGATTTGGAATAATTTCTTCATCAGCTCCTGCTGCTACTCCTGAACCAAATCTCATTTCAGTTTTTCCATCTGGTCTAATAAAAGTTTTATATCTCTTTGATGTTTTTAGAAGTTTTAAAAGAAAAGGTGCAAAATTTCTACCTTCAACTAAATCGGGAGAATTATTTGTATTATTTTGAAAATCTGTATATACCGTATCTTGGGCTAAAAATGGAACTTCATACCAATTATTTCCATCACTATCTATTACTGAAAGAATTTCTAACACAGGACTGGTTTCTAATGCAACTCTTTTATATTTTTCTGCTTCCCCAAACGATATATAATCTGTAGTAATTGTTCCACTAACTGCCTTTACTGATTTCTTTAATAACCATTTTGTAATACTACTGTTCCCATCTACCTCAAAAATATCTTCTTGTCTTGGACTTAATGAACTTGAATCTGCAAAAATACAATCATCTACAGTTCTAAAAACAGTACCATTTACTGATGTTGATTGCATTCCAGCTGGAACTGTAAGACAATAATCTTCATTTGGTTGTTTTTTACCTTCTGATATATTATTAGGATCAGATGGAACTGTTTGGAATACATCCAAAAGTACAGATGCCGGTGAGGCCTGTCTTGGTTTATATCCATATCCTTGTGCTATTTGATATATTGTTCTCTTTTCTTCTGCAAATGATAACATACTTTCTTTAAATTGTTCATCAATATAATAAGACAATACATCTCCTACATATGATGCCATTTCAATAAACATCATACCTGGATCCGATTCATTAAAATCGTTATATGTATTTGGGAAATATGTTTTTGCAAATTCTATTAAACCGTTTCTGAAAGAAGCAAAATCTTTACTCAAATATTTTACATCTTTACTAACATCTGTTACAGCCATGAATCTTCTCCTTTTTAATTACCTTTATGTGGCAATACCTACATCTGCGACTTCCCCTACAAAATCTTCAAATTGTGTAAAATCAATTGAAACTTGTTCCATTGCCGTAGGATTGAACGATAATCCAAATATAATAGATACATCAACATGATTTGAATTCGTAAATGCAATTTTTATATCTTGAACAGTTATATATGGCAACCATGTATCTAAAGCATCTTTAATCTCTACTTTAATTCTATCACTTAAATCTTCAGTCATTGGTTCAAAAAGTAAATGATGAAGTCTTGAACCATATAATGGTTGTCCTAATCTCTCACCTGGAATAGTTTTTAATAAGTTAATAATATTATATTGAGCCTGTTTAATTGTAGTCTTTGTTTGGGTAAAAAATCCATCATCATCATACCCTAATGGAAGTTGTAATCCTATATAAACATCAGGATTTAAATCTTTTTCTCTTGCTCCCATTTATATTCTCCTTTAATTTCCTACTGCTAAATAATTTATTGTGTTTGAACCGTCAATACCATCAGCTCTGTTTATTGTAAATTTAGTAGTTGTAATATTTATAGCGGTCATCGGGGCAGACGGTCCTGATACTTGTCTATTTACCACAACTGAAAAACATGCATTGGGAAAAGCCACTGGAAAATTAAAATTTTGATTGTCATCTGATGAAGAAGTTCCAGTTCCCCACTGTAATAAAATACCATTTGGTAAATATGTGTATCCATTAACATCTGCTACACTTTCTTTTAAATTCAAATCACCCGATACTTCTATATCTCCTTGGATAGATACTTGACCCATAAATTCTGCCGGTCCTCGTACTGTAGTTTCTCCACTTACATTAAAATCTCCCTCTACAATTGAATTACCCTGAACTTCAGAATTTTCTTCAATTAATAAATCTTCTTCACCTATAATATCACCCTTAACTTTTAAATCTGCAGATGTTTTTGCTGGTCTTGGTAATCCTGGTATTGGTGGAATCGGAATTGGTGCTATTATCACACCACCACCTAATATTGTTAGTCCCATTACATTTAATCCAAGTCCAACATTATGAAATCCAAATGTATTAGAAGTTCTTCTAGCTATGAGATTTCCTTTTACATCAGTATTTTTATTAACTGTTAATTTTTTACTAACTACAAGAGATTCTTTAATCAGTTGATTTTTATCAACTTGAACATTACCTTTAATAATTTCATTTTTATTAACAGTTAAATTTCCACCAATTTCACCATCTTTTTCAATTTTTAAATTTTGACCTAAAGTTAAATCTTTAGTTCCTTGTATGTTTCCATCTACTATCAAATCGACTGGTGACTTCACTCCCATAGGTCTCAAGTTTATCCCACCACGAAATGTTGCCTTTCCATTTACAGTTATTCCACCACCAATCGTATGAGTTCCAATCACACTTGAATTTTGTTTTACAATATTATTACCACTTATAATAATATTTTTTCCAACATTTACACTACCTTTAACTTCAAAATTCTTATCCATAGAAATTTTATTACGTTTAAATATAATATTTAAACTATCAAAAACTTTTTTAAGAATTTTTAATTTTCTACCGCGGTCTTGATTTGCTCCACCAAAACCTTGATGTTTCCTCATTAACGCCATCATCTTTGATACTTTAGCCGCTGGTGGTTCAACTTGTGTTACATTCAATTGAGATTTATCTGTCAATGATAAATTTCCTGGCATTGAATCGGGCTCTAAAAAAGATTTATTGCTTAAAGGTTTTATGGAATCCATTCCAGTTAAATAAGAATGAATCGCATCTGCATGTAATGCCGCATCCTTTGCGTTTTTCTTTCTTGCTGTCGCCTTATCTTCTGACGGTTGATCTTTATAAATTTTATCGTTTAAAATTTTTAAAAATTTATATTTTAAAAAATTCTTATCTAATGCCATTACTCACCTCACTATGGACGAAAACTATTTCCGCCACCTTTTTTCTGGTCTATTGCTTTCATAACTTCTGAATAATCTCTCGTTAATGCATTTTGTACATGGTCGGGAACTTGATCAACTGA
>CALBXV010000575.1 GCA_937890045.1 uncultured archaeon | reverse complement strand
CTCTTTAATTAGTTCAGTAAAGCCAGACCAAAGGCCACCTTCGCTCTCTTCGCCTGCAGCCTTCTCGCCTGTAACCCTGGCAGCTGCATCAACAACTTTCTTGCCTTGGTCGGTAAGACCACCATCTGTAGTAAACATACCTTTCATAAGCTTAGTAACTTCCTCCGTCCCCATTCCAACCATCGCCAGCTGATATCCCCAGAGTTGCTGAATTTGCGCCCCAATTTTACGTCTCTCATTTTCAAGAGCTGTTACCTGATCGTCATTCGTAACCCTTGTAAATCCAGCATCACCTCTCAATCTATTATTAATATTTTTATATTGATCCTTTAGGGTGCCAACAACACTTTCAAAAACCTCATGCTGTCTATCAGTTTTGGCTGCCTCTGCAGTCATACGAGCCTTCTGCTTTTCATACCCCCACATCCTTTCCATCTTCGCTTCTTCCCACGCGGTCTTTCTTTTCCAGTTCTCACTCTCCGTAACTCCGGTACCAACCGCAGTAAAAAATCCTCCTAATCCTGCTCCAGTCGCACCAGATAAAAGACCCATTACACTACCTCCTCTATAACTCTATTACCAGCAACCTGCCTAGGTTGTGGATCAACCCCACCCCTAAGCATTTCTTTAGTTAGTTCCAGCCAAGAGTCTCTAGTTATTTTAGTATCTTCAGAATCAATATTAGCATTAATAGCATACGTCAATGCTTCCCCCATAAAAGCTTGGGCCTCATTGTCGTCTTTAAACTTTCTTATATCCTTCTCCGCTACAACTTCTGTTAATTGATGAATCACGCCAGACTGCATGTCTAGGTACATTTCTCTAGAAATTTCCGCACCCTCTTCTTCTGCCATCAACATCTCATTGCTTAGCAAATTGCCAGCCATGTTCCCTACAGCCTCGGCTAGATTATCTTTTGAGCCTTTAAGTTCTTCAATAATCTCATCCCAACCATCCCTATAAATGTACATATATATTTCAGATGTGATAGAGTCTGCCATTTGAGCCTCTTCTGGACTAGCTTCTGGAAAAGGGCTTTGTTCCATATCGTCATCAATAACAACCTGCTCTCCTTCTACCTCTTGTGGAACAGACGGCGGTATTGGAAATGATCTTGCTGGCTGTTTCATGATACTTGCCTCTGTTCTGATTGAGTTATTAATCCTGGCTGTGACCCTCCTATAGCGCCACCCGCTTGCTTTCTTACTACTGTTGGGTCTGGCCCTGGTCTAGTTATTGATGCCCCAGGGGTTGCCCATGTATCAGCAACCTGCAATCCTTGCTCCACTCCTGGCACCCCAGCTGCAGCTGCTATTGGGCTAGTGTGGCCCATAAAAGTAGAGCCTATTGCTGTCTGTCTTTTTTCTGCAGCTATGGCAGCCTTTGCTTTCATTGTTTCAAGGGCAAGTAACTCCTGTTGTAGTGCGACTTCTGCATCCCCAAACTTTTCTTGAAGGTCTAAAGCTCTCTCGCTTAATTCATAGTTTGCTTTAGAGCCAAAGTACCCACCAATCCCACTAATTATATTACCAAGGCTTATCCCTGTTCCTCCCTCGCCACCGAACATTCCTCCTAATAGATTACCAAAAAACCCACTTATTCCGCCACCTGAAGAAGCAGCTGTTGTAACTGATCCCCCCATACTATAATCTGTACTAGCACCTACAACAGGACCGGCAGCCTGTCGTACTGTAGTAGCAGCTGTGCTACCCTTGAAAAGATTTCCAAAAAGAGCGCTTGTTCCTATCTTTATATCACCAGATACACTTCGTCCTCCCCCTAAAAAACCCGCACAATAAGCACCAAGGCCAGCTAGCAACGCTGCTCCAATAATAACGGCAGGCTTTAT
>CALBXV010000574.1 GCA_937890045.1 uncultured archaeon | reverse complement strand
TACTTAGACTTCCAGTTTTATGACACTTTATACGATTACTAGAAAAATAAGCATCTCCGCCACTCTCCAAATTCCATTCACCAGAAGTAAGAGTTATATCACTAGCTACAACAACACCCGCTGGGGTTACTCTAAATGGTGCGCTTCCAAACGTAGCGTGACCTAATTGAATACCGCTACCACTTGCCTTGAATATAGCATTACCATCACCAATAGATATATCACCATAGAATGTCCCACTCGTTGCAGTCACTGCTCCAGTAATACTCAGAGTATTACCATTAAATGCCAGCTTATCTTTTAAGGAGAAGTTCCCTGAGCTGTCCATATAGAAACCAGTATTAGAATTATTATATGTGCCAGTACCTTGATATAATGATGAACCTGTAATAGTAACAGGCCCGATGGCTCCAGCTGTTTTATTCGCAGTATTTGCTGCAGTAGCCGCTGAAGCTAGGGTTGTAGCCGCAGATTGATTAGTAACACTACCCAGACCCACATTAGCTGCTGTTGTACCTGCCTGTATGGTAGCAGTAGAATCATTGTCCACATTACCTAGACCTACATCTGATGATGTAGTATTTGCATTAAGAGTATTAGTTTCATCTAGGTCAGTAGAACCAATAGTTATAGTTCCCTTAAAAGCTGCGTTACCAGAAGAATCTACATAGAATTTAGGAGTATGAATCCCACCTGCGGATGTAATAGTAATATGTCCATTACTTGCTGTATACCCAGACACATCCTTTGACCCGCTATAAATTGAATCAGAATCAATGCTCCATCCACCCACAGCACCAGTTGTAGCAGTGAGATTTCCTGTTATTACTGCTCCCGTTGCTGTCAGAGTCCCATCTTTATGTACTTTAAAAGGAGCTGAAGCCGCACTTGTGTGTCCAGCCCATATTCTATATGTACTATCAGTCGCATCAAGTTTTACTATATCTGTACCAGTACCTAACGTCAAAATACCACTTGAAGATAGTGTAGCATTATTCTTTGAAAGGGTTGCAGAACCTATATCCCATCCTGCTATCTCACCAGACTGAGAGAAGAGGTGACCCTTTAAGTTCACATCATTAGTGTATAATCCAAATTTTGTATCATCATTAAGACCAGCGTCAGTATCAACAATACCACTCAGCTGTCCCAGTCTTGCTTTAATCTTTGCTGTGCCACCCCAAGTACTCCAGCTACTCACTCCATCAAATATCTCTATGAAGGGAGCATTAGCTAGATCAGATGTAATAAGAACTCCACCCCGTCTATCAGTATTAGTAGTATTACCAATTCTTACAAAGTCATCACCCTTTTCAATAGTTAACGTATCAGATGGGAGGTCACCATCTCTTGTAATAGTTACAGTTTTACCATTAACATCAGTTACTCTTCTTACAATTCTTTTAACAACTGTAGTACTATTTAGATTCACCCTCTGACACATAATAATATCATTATCCGCAAATGGGCACACTCCATGACCTGAAGGGTCATCAAAAGTAATAGTGCTAGAAGTTGCAGATTCTGTCTTAGCTGCTGACGATACAACTACAGTACCATTAGTAGCTCTCAACTGTTGAATAAGCATTTCGTATACATGGAGAGTACCACGTACTGTCATGCTATCTACTTCCATATTGTACTCATTGTCTACATGCCGTAGTCGCCAACCAGCACCGCTAACAAACCCAGCAGTGAAGTCTCCAGTGCCTATATCTTTCTTCTCTTTAATCTCTACGTTTCTAGCTGGATTCAGTCTAATATCATGTGAAGATGTTACATTCTCTGTATCAAGACCATTCTTTGTAAGTTTTCCTAATGTCTCTTCATAAACGGGGCTTGACATCCACTTGCCTTGATACTTAACAAAATGATAGAGACCCTTATCTGGGATACTACAAAATCTCTTATCACCATCATTACCCTCTCTATCAGATGGTATACCAGTAGTGAACTCAAGTTTTGGTTCCGTGTGATACTGTGCTCGTTCGCTTCTAGGCATTATGGTGTGTCAGGTGTAAGGGTTACTACAATAGCATTGGTAACAGGCTTCGGTCTATATATAAGTGATATATCATTAATTGCAAATCCTGCAGGAACAGATGAAGCAGTCTTAGTTTCAAATTTTAACTGCATAGAGAATACTTTATTAGCACTAATAGTAGTAGATGGTAAAAGCTCAGCTACAGTCCAACCTGATGAAGCTGCAAATCCATTAGTGGGATCATAATTAGCACTTTCAGATTTAAAAGTTCCTTCATACTCTGATGTTTTTCCGTTTATAGAATATTTTGCTAAAACATTAGATATACCAGTTGCCCCACTAGGTGCAGTCCTATATGTAACAAGAACTTTCGTAACCTTCTTCGTAACTCCAGGCTCTCCAAAGTCTATATCTCTTGTTGTAATTTCAAAATCTTCTGATGCGTCAATATTTGTAGACATCCATTTTCTCATACAAGTATTAGAAGTGCCTATGCTCCATATCAAATCACCATTCCAATCAATGACCATATTAGTTATATCCCCGCCTCCTGATGTGCTAGGAGCAAAAGAAACATTAAGTCTTTTTACCCCCCTTACCCATCCTTGAGTAGTAAAATTATACATATATGTTAAATGTTCAGTTTCACTATCAGCGTCGGAAACAACTAACACCTGTTTTCTCTTAGGTATATACCCAACAATAGTATTATCTGTAATAAATGTAGCCCACGTAGACTGATTAATCTTTCTCATCCCTTTAGGTTCAGTCAGGTCTGTAATATTTCTACCATCATATAGATACGCACCAAATTCATTGACCCAAAATATTCCAAATGCAGTCTTACATACAGAACCAGGATGTTTTATACCCTTGAAGTGATGCACATCTTCAAGATACTCTGAATCACCAGAAACATTAATAATATATAGGGTACTCTCCTTAAACTGTAAAATTCTATCAGCAAACTCCATAAGAGTAACTATGGATTCTCCATCTCTTATAGCAACATCTACCTTTCTTGTAGCTGGGAATGTATCAAATCTATTAGGAACACATTTCAACATGGTATCTGGCATGCTATTTTCTTTTGTAGATGATTTCTTTACTTTAAGATTACCTATATATACTGTGCGACCTACTACAACTGATGTTCCATAATTAGGATTAATGAAATCCTGTTCATGGTCAAAACCAGTCATACTTCTAAATGTATCAATCAGATGAGGAGTTAAAAGATTCTTTCTGTCTAGATGAAATATCCATCCTGTAATTCCACTAGCAGCTCCAGAGGTATCGTCCACATACTTGCACTTCTGCTTCTTACCAGTAGCCATAGACTGAATTGTACCATCTACAAAATTACAGGTTGCTTGTGGGTGCCACTCCCTATCATCCTCAGACTTCATATATATTCTTGCGCCTGTGATTCTTTTATTCCAGGTTGATGCATTGTACTTTAATCCCAAATATATAGTTGGGGCCTTATCCTCACCAGCCCCAAAATTCTGAGGACCAGTAATCTTATTACTTGGATTAGCAGAATTACCCATTTGAGTAATAAGACTCTCTTGCTGAAGGGGCCCAAAGTCATCATACAAGAATGAAACTCCAGTATTCCAGTTCTTGTCCCATCCATAAGCACCTTCACTCCCATCATGAGCAAGAGTATCAGTTTGAAATCTTGCACCAACAAAAACACTATTGGCATTATTCTGTGTATAAGATGGTAAATCCCAAGGACCTGTAGCTCCAGTAGTTTGCCTTTGAGTGCACTTCACTCCACTCTTTAGAATCTCAATACTGGCTATATCAGAAGTAGTAGTGGCTGCAGTATATAATATTTTCACACCCCATATCTTAGATTCATAAGTACTACTACCACCTCCACCATCATGTGCTTGAAGGTTAATTGGTATCTCTACATCAATAGAACCACCTTCTAAATGACCAACATCTCCAGTTTCTCTTACAATCTGATTTTTGTCAGCTATAAATGTGGTAGAATCAGACATCTCACCAGCCTGTACAGTAAAATCAAAATATCCTTCATCATCATCTGCTCCAGAGACACCTGATGCTTTTGACCTTACAGCTACACTCACTACCATCTTCTCCATATACGATGTTGTAGTATCATCTAATCCCCAACCAGCTCTTATTAAAGCCCCAGTAGTATTTGAATACACACCACTTGTGTTAGATACGATACTAGTTGCACCATATGAGAATGATTGATCTGTACCAAGAACCATCCCAGCACTTGAGAGATTATATACACTACTAGGATCAGGTCTGTCAAGACTCTGAGTTTCTTGATACC
>CALBXV010000573.1 GCA_937890045.1 uncultured archaeon | reverse complement strand
ATAATATGAAAGGGATGAAGTAATGACAGCATTTAGTTCAAAGATTGAAAAGTTTTCCTGTACAACCAATTCCATATAAAGCAAAAGAAAATATTGAGGATTTGGTACATCCAGATGATTTTCATATAAGAGTACCATTTAAGGCTGTGAAGAATAATCCTGTTTTTACTGTAGGAAAAGATATTGGTGTTGAGAGATTTATGAAAGGAACAAAGTAATGGTAAACATGATAACAAAAGAGAAAGAGAAACCAACAGGTAAGACGGTTTTGTTATTTTCTGGTGGAATGGATAGTATGATATTTGACCATTTACTTAAACCAGATGTTCTTTTGTATTTACCAACAGGCAGTAAGTATGAGTATATTGAGACAAAGAAGTTAGACGATATGGCTCTGGCAGGATACATTGACACTAAGAAGTTAGTTGTATTGTCTGATGTATTAAATTTAAGTTTGTTTGAAAGAGATGATGCTATTGTACCCAATCGTAATGCTTTCTTATTGTTGTTTGCATCTTTATATGGTGAAACTCTTATTCTTGGAAGTGTACAAGGAGATAGAAGTTATGATAAAGATGAGCTTTTTTATAAAAAGATGGAATCTCTTTTGAATCATATGTGGAAGGAACAGCATTGGACTGAAGAAAAAAAGTATAAAGTAATGTCACCTTATAAGCATACAACCAAGACACAATTGGTTAAAGATTATTTAGCTGCTGGTGGTGAACCAGAAATTTTATTAGAGTCATATAGTTGTTATGAAGGTAAAGGACAAGTGTGTGGTTGGTGTAAACCTTGTTTTCGTAAATGGGTCTCACTTCATAATAATGGAATAACAATACCAGAAAAATATTATAAACATAATCCTTGGGATGCACCATGGCTTCCAGAATTAAAAACCTTAATTTTAGAAGGCAGCTATAGAGGTACGGAAGATATTGATTGGTGTGCGGCATTGAGAGATAAAGGAAAACTATGAGAAACGCAATATATATTCCAGCATATAGTGATGGTTTGATGTCTATGTTCTATTCTATGAATGATAAAGAAATAGCAACAAAGTATCAACCAGATTTTAAAAAACAAAAATCTTTAAGAATATACAATAAGAAATATGATGCGTACTTTCATAATCCTTATCTGTTAATCTCTGCTGGCACACAATATAACAAGAAAAATTTTAGAGAGAAACTGGACATTGGTGATGAATGTAAAATCTTTGTGGACTCTGGTGGCTATCAGTTAGCAATGGGTACAGTCAACGCAAAGAAATATACAGATGAAGTAGCATTGAAATGGAGTGAAGCTAATGGAAACATCTTTCCGATCTTGGATAGACCTGCATTTTCTAAGCTATATGATTATGATTTCAGTTTAAAATCATCAGTTAATTCAGCAAAGTACTATCAAGAGAATCGTTCTAAGTCAGATGCATATGTATTGAATGTTCTTCAAGGAGAGAATAAAGAGGATATGGAGAACTGGTACAAGAAGATTTCACCATACAAGTTTGAGGGATGGGGCTTTGGGGGTTCCAAAGGAAACTTGGCGTTGATTGGAATGGCCATATTAACTTTGTTGAATAATGGTGAATTTGATAGAGAAAAATGTAAGTATCTTCATATCTTTGGTGTGAGTTCTAATGAGGTAATGGTGTATCTTCAATTCATTCAACGAATGTTGAATAGACAAGATATTGATATACAGCTTACATATGATTCAACATACTGGAATCGTACTTGTGTCTTTGGTGGATATTTTATTAGAGAACAATATACTATTGGAACTGGTATGGAATCTATGAACTGGCCAAACACAATTGACTATGCTAAGCTTGGTAAAGATTTTAAATTACCATGCTGGTGTCCAATATGTGAGGATCTTGATGATGGGTATTCATTCTTTAATACATTTAAAAAGAATAAAAAGGGTGAAGAAAAGATTTCTTTTGTTAAGTTTAATATGATGGTTGGTTTTCATAATTTGTTCTTACAAATGATATATAATAAAATGACTAATCGTATATTAAAAGCAGATATGCCAGAAGTATATAAAGAAGCTTTTTCACCAAAGATATATAAGAATTTGGTGTTATTAGAAACCGTGTTTTCTAAACCAAGAAATGGCGATAATTACCAAATACTACAACAAGTATTTAACAAACGTAAGCATGAAACTGAAACAGCCAATGCCTTCGATGTATAAATATTTGTGGAGGTAAAAAATGTCTGAAGAAGAAAAACCAAAGAAGAAAAAAACAAGTCTTGAATTTATATTAGGACCTGAGGATAGTGCATTAATTGTTCGTACTGATGGACATATTGAGTTGGTTAGTCGTGAACTGCGAGACAATGGTGATGAAAATAATTATCTTGGTGATTTGGAAGATTTGAATAAGACGTTTACTCTTGTTTTAGCCTTTGCAGCTGCTTTGGAAAATGAACAGCTGTATCAACACATCTTTTATAATTTGAATAATGTGTTGCAGAGACAATGGAAAGATTTGCCTCCTGAAGAAAAGGCAAGGATAAAAGAAATACGTTTAGATCATTTGCTTAATAGTGATGACACAAAAGATAGTAAAGATGGTGATGATAATAATGAGTGGATGAATAAGTGGAAAGATGAAATAGAAAGGGGCCGACAGAATTTAGAAGATTATATGAGGAGAGCCCGTGATGAAGAATCTTTCTCTCCTGATGCAAGACCATTTGACGAAATGGAAACTAGGAAAAGGCCAAAAAGACGAGCTAAAGTAAATCCACTTAATAGATTAAAAAATGTATCGTGGAATCCATATGACGAAACTTTGGTTACAAAGAAAGGTCAATGGAGATTGGATAGACCACCCGAAGAGGAGGAATAATGAATCCATTTCAGTATGCGAATGATTTGATGAACAAAAAAGAATATGTTGGGGATTGTATTAGGGAGCGAAAGGATTACAAACCATTTTTCGTAAACCGTTCGTTATCTTATCAACCAGACTTAATTCATTATGCAAATATGATGAATGTGAATCCGATGCTTGAGAAGAAAGGACATTATGATTTCTTACATCAGACAGTTGAGAAAAGAAAAAGACCTTTTCGGCCTTGGATTAAAACCAAGAAGTTAGAAGATTTAGCTATTGTTAAAGAATATTATAAGTATAGTAACAAAAGAGCATTAGAATGTTTGGATATTCTAACTGATGAGGATATTAACTATCTGAAACAGCGATTGAATAAAGGTGGAAAATCTCCGTAGTATAAATATTATATAATGAGTTTTTATTGAATTGAAAAAAGGAGATGTTACAATGGAAGATGTTGCAAAATGGACAATAGATGATATGGTTGAAGTGAAGTTGAAAGAAGATGATGATTTTCTCAAAGTAAAAGAAACCCTCACCCGTATTGGAATAGCATCAAGAAAAGAAAAGAAGTTATTTCAATCATGCCATATTCTACATAAACAAGGTAAGTATTATATAGTTCACTTCAAAGAATTGTTTGCGCTTGATGGTAAGCCAACAAACATTTCAGAGAATGATATTGAACGAAGAAACACAATTGCAAATCTTTTGCATGAGTGGGAATTGGTAAGTCTTGTTATCCCCGAAAAAGCACAGCCAACTGTTCCAATACGACAGTTAAAGATTCTCCCTTTTGGTGAAAAAGATGAGTGGGACTTGCAAGCAAAGTATAGTATTGGGAATGTTGGAATTAAATCTGCTGGAGAACATGAAGCTCGTGGTGCAACAGAAATTGATCCAAACGTATTTGAATAATGCTGACGTAGCTCCAATGGTAGAGCATCGGTTTTGTAAGCCGAATGTTGTCAGTTCAATCCTGACCGTCAGCTTGAATAGGAGATGTTATGAATATTAAATTAGTAAAATTAACCACGGCCGAAGAATTGATTGGTGATTGGGATCAGGAAAAGAATTCAATTATAAATCCTGTTGTAATGGTTCCGATGGCAAAAGACAAAGTTGGTTTTCAGCCATGGGTCCCATTAGCTGAGGAAGAAGAAATTTTTTTAAAAGAACAACACATTATGACAGTAGTGACACCAGACTCAAAATTACAAAATGAATATAATAGGGTTTTTGGTTCTGGACTTGTAATACCAGAGGAAAGTGGAATAATACATTAAGTATTTCCTTGTTTGTTTACCCTTTTTGTGAGATAATTATATTATGAGATTTTACACCTATATTGGAATGATGCGTAATCAGATATATGTACGAGAATTCTCTGGTAATGAGGAACATTCATACACAGAGAATTTTCAACCTACCATGTTTGTGCCAGCCCCACCTGAAAAATGTAACTATAGAACATTAAAAGGCAAACCAGTTGCCAGTATGAAGTTTGATGATATAGCAACGTGCCGTGACTTTATAAAACAATATAAAGGAGTTGCTGAGTTTCCTGTATATGGAAATCCTAATTATATGATTCAATATATTTCTGAGAAGTTTCCAAAGAAGTTTCAATGGAATATGAATAAGATTAGAATCTATACAATAGATATTGAAGTATCAGCTGAAGATGGGTTTCCAAATATTCAATCAGCTGCATCTGATGTTACAGCAATCACAGTTCATAATAGTTCTACAAATGAATATCATGTTTGGGGAACAGGTGGATATGTCCCACACGACCAGACAAAGAAAATTTTCTATAATGAATGTGATGATGAAGATGATTTGATAGAGAACTTTCTTCAATGGTGGGAAACTAATTATCCACATATTATTACTGGTTGGAACTGTAAATTTTTTGATATTCCATATCTGGTTAATCGTATTACTTATCTTGGTAAGAAACCAGCAAGATTATCTCCTGTTGGTGTCTTGAATGATAGAAATGTTGTGATAGCTGGTAGAGAAAATCAGTTCTATACTCTTGTTGGTATATCTACATTAGATTATATTGATCTGTATAAGAAGTTCACATACAAAGTTAGAGAATCATATCGTTTGGATTACATTGGTTCAGTAGAACTTGGTATGAAAAAAGTATCTGTTGAAGATGTACAGGGATATGATTTGTATAAAACCAATTACCAGAAGTTTATTGAATACAATATTCGTGATGTTGAGATTGTAGAGAAGCTTGAGGAGAAGATGAAGTTGCTTGAGTTAGTTATTACTCTGGCATATGAATCAAAGATTAACTTTGAAGATGTGTTCTCTCCCGTGAGAACTTGGGATGCTATTATCTATAATTTCTTAAAGAAAAAGAATATTATTATTCCACAACCAGCAGAACAAGATGCCCGTAAAGATATTATTGGAGCTTATGTTAAAGAACCACACGCTGGATTGCACAAGTGGGTTGTTAGTTTTGATTTAAATTCTCTTTATCCACATCTTATTCAACAGTACAATATTAGTCCAGAAACTAAATGTGGGATGGAAGATGATATAACAGTTGATAAGTTGTTAGATCAAAAACTGGACACTACTTTCTTGAAAGAGAATAAACAATGTATGACTCCAAATGGTCAATGCTTCACGAATGAGATTAAGGGATTTCTTCCACAGTTAATGGAAGATATGTATAATGAACGTGTTGAATTTAAGAAGAAGATGTTGCAAGAGCAACAGAAATTAGAAGATGGTAATTACACGAATAAACAAACAGTTGTTAATAATATATCCAGATGTAATAACATCCAGATGTCTAAAAAGATTTTGTTGAATAGTGCTTATGGTGCATTAGCTAATCAACACTTCCGCTATTATTCACTTGAAATGGCGGAGGGCATCACCACAGCAGGACAGCTTGCAATTCGTTGGATTGACAAAAGTATAAATACATATATCAATCAACTTCTTAATACAGAGAATGTTGATTATGTCGTTGCCTCAGACACGGATAGTATATATGTCACGTTTGACCAATTGGTTCATCGGGTGTTTACAGACACAGATGATGCTACTAAGACTACAAAAATTATCACCTTCTTGGATAAGATTAGTAAAGATAAAATTGAACCTTTTATTAATAGCAGTTATGAAGCTCTTCATTCGTATGTAAACTCATATGCACAAAAGATGCAGATGGGTAGAGAAGTAATTGCTGATAAGGGTATCTGGACAGCAAAGAAAAGATACATACTTAATGTTTATGATTCAGAGGGGGTAAAGTATAAAGAACCTAAACTCAAGATTATGGGTATTGAGAGTGTACGCAGCTCTACGCCTGAATGGTGTCGAAATAAAATTAAAGATTTGATTAGGATTATTATTAATACTGATGAAGAAACGGTAATGCAAAGTATTGCTGACTATCGTGAAGCATTTAATAATTTATCTTTTGACCAACTTGCATTTCCAAGATCAGTTCGTGGTGTTGAAAAGTATTCTTCCACAAAAAGTATATATAGTAAAGGTACACCAATTCATGTGAGGGGTGTTTTGCTATATAATTATCTATTAAAAAAACATAAGCTTACTAAAAAATATCAGTCTATTCGTGAAGGTGAAAAAATTAAGTTTGCTTATTTAAAAGAACCAAACACATTACGAGAGAATGTGATTTCTGTTTCTACACATCTTCCAAAAGAATTTGAGTTGGAGAAGTATATAGATTATGATCTTCAGTTTGACAAAGCCTTTCTTCAACCAATTAAAAATATATTAGATGTGATAGGATGGAAAACTGAGAAGCAGGGTAGTTTAGAATCTTTTTTTTGAGGAGGTATGTATTATGTCCAAGCGTTGGAATAACCAAACACAAGATTGGGAAACAGATGTTGTAGAAACAAAAGAGGAGTGGGTAGCACCTGAAACTGTAGAGTTGCCACCAGAAGAATTGCCGTCAGTAGAATTGCCATCATTAGAAACTGTTGTAGAGTTGCCACCAGTAGTTGATACTCCTGAAGAATTTGGTAATGTAGAACTTGTAGAAATACCAATAGAAGTTGTTAATGACCCACGTTGGTATGAAGTAATTGGAAATGTAATAAATAATTATCCTTTGACTGTAGGAGTCTTGGGTGTTGTTTTGTTCGTAGTTGTATGGCAGTTGTTGAAAAAATAAACAGGAGATATATTATGGCAGCGAAGGATATTATTAAACATTTAATAAAGGTTAGCGAAAATGATTTTGCAAGCGTTGTATCCGCTGGTATTGTTGGTGATTGCTCTACTTTTGTCGATACTGGATCGTATAGTCTAAATGCACTATTGTCTGGTTCTCTATATGGTGGAGTGCCATCAAATAAGATAACGTGTTTAGCAGGCTCTGAGGCAGTTGGTAAAACATTCTTTGCATTAAGTATAGCTAAGAATTATCTGGAACAAGATAAGAAGAATGTAATTGTATACTTTGAATCTGAAGGTGCATTGACATCTGAAATGATTAAAGAGAGAGGTATAGATCCTGATAGGTTTATTGTATTTCCAGTTGCAACAGTAGAAGAATTTAAGACACAAGCAATTAAGATAATTGATAACACACAAACAGATTATAATGTTATGATGTTTCTTGATTCACTTGGTAATTTATCTACACGAAAAGAGATGGAAGATTCTGCAAGCGGTTCTGATAAAAGAGACATGACACGGGCTCCAGCTGTTCGTTCAGCATTCAGAACTCTTGCATTAAAACTTGCAAAGGCAAATATGCCTTTAATTATTACAAATCATACCTATGATAAAGTAGGGAGTATGTTTCCATCCAAAGAGATTTCTGGTGGTGGTGGCATTAAGTATGCAGCTTCTGTAATTGTTACTCTTGGAAAACGAAAAGTTAAAGATGGGACTGCTGTTTTGGGGAACATTGTCAAGATGAAATTGGTTAAAGGAAGAATGACCAAAGAAGAATCTATCACAGAAACCAAATTGGATTACAAGACGGGACTTGATAAGTATTATGGTTTGGTTGACCTTGCTGAGAAGTATGATATATTCAAGAAGGTATCAACCAGATTTGAAACACCATCTGGTAAAGCATTTGAGAAAACTATTGTGAATGATCCTGAGAAATATTTTACTAAAGATGTTATGGAGAAACTTGAAGTGGCAGCTAAGAAAGAATTTTCATATGGGTCATCTGAATGATTACATTTCCAAGAGAAAAGGTAGCAGAAACAAATAGGACTTTCAAAGCATGGAAAACGTATCAGGCTATGTATTTACATTTTACTGGTTCATATGATTACTTCAAGTATTATGGAAATGCATCTTGGGGAACTATTGCATCAATGGAAAAGTACTTTGCCAAGTTTGAACATCAAACTGGTTTCTCTTGGCAACGTGGTTTCTTTACATCATTGGGAAAGAAATATGTTGTTGAGTTAGATTTGATATATTATTACTTGTCTCAAATAACAATCGGTAAGATGTATCCAACAGAGTTTTTGGATGATTACTTTATTGATTACAAGAACAAGATGGAAAGCTTTTCACTTCATCTTCAACGCAATATGAAAGTAGTTGTTGAATATATGAAGGAGTATGACCTGAAGTTTAACGAGTTGTTTGAGTCTGAAGGAATTAATCATCCTCCAATATTAAAGCTTCTGTTGGGAGAGGATATATCATTAGAAACTTTTACAGTTTTAGATATCTGTTTAGATTTTACAAAAGCATTAGATAAGAAATTGATAGACCCCATATGGAGAGATCAAAAAACTTTATGTTATAATTACAAACCATTTTTAGAAGTTAACGTAGATGAAAAGCGTAAATTGATAAGGAAGGTATTGGATGAAAATTGATTTTAAAACGGGCAAAGTAATATACACAGATCATTTGGATAGTGACCTTGAGCAAGTACAACAATCAATTGAAGATATGAAGATAGCTGATACACTAGAAGATGATCCAGACGAACCAGTTTTTTCTTATACTATACATAAAGGTTTGAAGTATGGAAGATTGAAATATATGATTTATTGTTTTTTGTTGATACTGGATGGTATAGTTGGTATTATTTCTTTAGGCAAGATACAAAGTACCATGGCCAATAAGTTTTTATTATCAAATTGGATTATGGAGGGTTATGATGAAAACAGATAAGACAGCAGTTAATTATAATTCAAGTCCTTTGTATAGGTTCTTGTTGACAGACGGTAAGTTTAAAGGTGTAGAGTTTTATTTTAAGAATGTAGAATTAGACCATCATAATACTCCTGGCTCATTTGATATATCTTATGGATATGAAATCATTGGTGGAAATTATAAGTGGTTGGGATATGATGATGAAGATAAGGAACATTTAAATCGTGTGGTTAATGAGAACAATAAAGATCAGTTTAATGTTGAAATTGGTAAGATACTTAAAAATTTATTAATCTTAAATGATCCGAGAGTAATATTACACAAAGGAAAGGATGCATGAGAATAGAACAATTAATACTTGAGAACTTAATATATGATTCACAGTATGCAAGTTTAGTAGGTGTCTTTTTAAAACCAGAATATTTTAGAGCTCATCCAGAGAAAATAGTATTTAGAGAAATACAAAACCATATAAAAGAATATAACAAATCACCAAGTGTTTCATCTCTTGCAAATATTATTTCAGAAAGAGATGATTTGAACGAGAACTTGTTTAAGAATTGTTTAGAAATTCTGAAAGCATATAAGAAAAAGAGTGATGACACTGAATGGCTTATACACGAAACAGAAAAGTGGGCAAAAGATGCAGCTGTCTATAATGGTATTGTAGATTCGATTGCAATTTTAGAAGGTAAAGATAAAAACAAACCAAAAGACGTAATACCAGATATGTTGACTGATGCACTTGCTGTATCTTTAGATACAAGTGTGGGACATAACTATATTGATGATGCTTCTGAACGATGGGATTATTATCATAAGAGAGAACAGAGATATCCATTTGGTATTGAGATGTTGGATAAGATTACAGGTGGAGGAATATCACCAAAGACTCTTACAGTATTTCTTGGTGGAACTGGTTCTGGTAAAACATTAGTCAAGACCCACCTGGCATCTCAATATATCAAACAGGGGTTTGATGTTTTGTATATTACAATGGAGATGGCACAAGAGAGAATAGCTGAGAGAGTTGATGCTAATCTTTTGGATATTGATTTAGACCAAATTCGTTTACTTCCAAGAGATTCATTCAATGCGAAGATTGAAAAGATGATGAACTCTACAAGAAATTTTGGTAGATTAGTTATTAAAGAATATCCAACATCAGGAGCTCATGTTGGAAATTTTCGTGGATTGTTGAGAGAGTTAAAGATTAAAAAGCGATTTACACCACAGATTGTTATATTAGACTATCTAAATATATGTGCATCCAATAGAGTTAAATGGACATCAAATATGAACACTTATGTTTATATTAAATCCATAGCAGAGGAGATTCGTGGATTCGCAGTAGAGTGTAATGTTCCTGTCATCACAAGTTCCCAATTAAATCGTGAAGGATTTATGAGTTCGGATCCGGATCTTTCAAATATATCCGAGTCATTTGGGTTACCTGCTACGGCAGACCTTATGTTAGCTATTGTGGCAAAAGAGGATAATGGTGGTCAGCTGATGTTCAAGCAGCTGAAGAATAGATATAGTGACCCCACAATTAATTCTAAATTTATGTTGGGGATGAATAAGAATCGTATGAGATTAGAGAGTATTTCGCAATCACAGCAACCAGTTCTGGCAAATGGTGGTGGTGATACAAAAAAGACACCAGATTCACCATTTTTGAAGCAACATAAAGATGTTAAAACGGCTACTTCTGATTGGAAAATATAGCCAAATGTATAAATATTATAAATATATGAGAGAATTTTATATAAATAGTAGATATGAAAGATAAGAAACTTATAGAATTGTTTAAAGATTCAGCTGATAAACTGAACAAAAAAGAGAAACACAGTACAGCACTTCATTCGATGGGTGGATATGGTGAGATAGACCATGAAAGAATTTGTCCTTTTCGTTCTGTTGCGTTTGAAGAATGTCCCTTATGTAAAATAGAGAATTTAGATAAACTATAGTGAAACTATGCTAACATTCGAGGAGTATGTCAATGTCAGGAAACGTAATAAAGAGTGGCAATTCATGGCCGATGGATATCTACCCCTGTCTCCGTCTATACTGAAAGAGTTTGAGGTAGATGTAAAGGGTGTATACCACATTACGACTATAGCAGGACTGAAGAAACTAGCACGTTTACAAGGAAAACGTATAGATGTCTCAGGATTCACTAAGGGATCTGAGGGTATCTCCCATGGATTACTGAATGATGGTGAAGTACTAGTAACATTAGACGGGAAAAGTTCTATCAAGTTTGATCGTGACGCTAATACAAGGACAGACAGGAACGGTATAAGGTGGTTATCCCCTGGCGGTAATATATCAAAGAAACTGAATGATATAGTACGAGGATTCAAGGATGATATACTACAGAAGATAGTGAAGAAACTAGAAGTCCCCAAGAAACTCAATAAAGGTAAAGAGGAGTATATATTCAAGGGAAAACTCTATAGTGCCGATAAGATCATTACCCTATCCGACTCAATAGCCATAAGTAATTACTTAAACAACGCAGACGGTAAAACTAAGAGGAAACTCATTAAGTACTATTATGACGAGGCTAAGAAACTCATAAATGCTCAACTTATCGCCAAGATGAATAATGCCGTTAAATGGAGTGATTACGAAAAATTTTCACACGATGAAGTACTAGTACACAACTTCAAAATCAAGGGTTCAAAACTCATCAGGTCATCAGACCCAGATAAGGCAGAGAAGATGTGGTCAAAAGCAGAGAAATCTGGTATGACTCAATTTGATGTAATAGACCAAGCAGACGTAGAGAAACTATGATAACATTCGCACAGTTATTAAATGAAGATAAGAACACTCACTTAGAACATCTTGAAGATGAGATAATCAATAACGGATTAACTGGTGCTAAGACGGCAGTTAGATTCTTGAACTCATTAAAAGAAATGTTGAACGGAGTTGGCAAAGGTTCAACGAATATTACAGTAAAATGGGATGGAGCTCCAGCAGTTTTTGCTGGAATAAATCCAGAGAATGGGAAGTTTTTTGTTGCAACAAAATCGTTATTTAACAAGACCCCGAAAATAAATTATACGAATGCTGATATAGAAACCAATCATGGTTCAGAGGGTCCGGCAGATAAATTAAAACTTGCACTCAAACATCTTCCTAAACTTGGAATGAAAGGTATATTCCAAGGTGACATCATGTTTACTAAAGAGGATCTTGTAGAAGAAGAAGTTGATGGTGTTAAAAGCGTTGTCTTTACACCCAACACAATAACTTATGCAGTTCCTGCTGATAGTAAATTAGCTAGTACAATTCGTAAAGCAAGTATAGGAGTTGTCTGGCATACATCATATAGTGGAAAAACTATTAAAGGTCTGAAGGCATCTTTTGGTGTAGACTCTAGTAAGTTTACGACAACTAAAAGTGTTTGGTCAGAAGATGCTGGTGTCAAGAATGTTAGTAAAGTAGCTGGTTTGACAAAAGCAGATACCAAGAGTCTTACTGCTAAAATAAATATGATTAAAGGAGCTATTAAAAAGGCTGGAAAGTTTTTTGATGTACTCAAAAGAGAACAGACCATACTAAGTCTAGGTGGTCAACTGAAAATCTTTTTTAACTCTAAAATTCGTGCAGGTACTAAGTTGTCGGGTGTAGACAAACTCGTTAAGGAGTTTGATAAATATTATATTGAACGTATGACAAAAGAGATTGCTGATAGGAAAACAGACAAAGGTAAAGCAAAATACCAAAAGATGTTCAAAGATTCCAATAAGGAATTAAAGAGATATAAGAACGAAATATATTTTGCCTTTGCAACTTACTTAGCAATTAAAGAAGCAAAGATGATTGTTGTGCAACAGTTAAATAAGATACAAGGTATTGGAACATTTCTCAAGACGGGTGATGGATTTAAAGTAACAGCTCCAGAAGGATATGTTGCTATTAATGCTAAGAGTGGAAAAGCTGTCAAGTTGGTTGATAGATTAGAATTTTCTCATGCCAACTTTACTATTGCAAAAAATTGGAGTTAATGTATAAAGAGGTGATTTAATGGAACATAAAGTTTACCGTTATTTTCAAAAATTACCGTTTGTATTTGATCC
>CALBXV010000572.1 GCA_937890045.1 uncultured archaeon | reverse complement strand
TCTGTCTCATTCCATATAATGTGCTTAAACTTCTTATGGTCTGAGATACGACCTATTGTCATACCATTTGAGCATACTAACCTATAAGTACCTGCAAGCACTGATACCTGCATACTGCCATCATAAGAATTATGAATAGATACTTGCGGATTAAGTACATCTCCATTACCAATATCAACTTCCTGGTCTGGAAGTTTATATGTCCACTTAGTTCTAGCCCCATTAGCAAATGTATTTGCTTCAGTAAGAACTCCATTCCATTTCTTAATAGCTGGAAGAGATGCGTCAGATACTTCTTGATTAGTAACTAATCTGTAATTGTTAGTCATACAGCTAACTACGCTGCCTGTGTCTTCTCTTACTATGAATTTGTATCCATTTTGTCTGTGCAATGTCTCTTTCTTATTGTTTTCATCTACATATAGTGCTGGGTATTCTTTAACTGGAAACAATGTGTTTTCTATCATTGTTATTTCTCCCTTCTTTTTCGTATTGTCTTTTAAAGTATAAAGTCGTTGTATATACTTTTGAAATGTTCCAATCTGGATGAATGAACTTAAGATAATCACTAAGTTCTTTTGTTGCGTCTTCGCTTGTTCTTAGAATGTGTTCTATTTCCGACATCTTTCCCATACTTCTTACTCCTTATTTTTTGTACTTCTGTGCCTGACGATATTTCCTTCCTCCCAAGCCAGTACCGTTGATACCTCAGTATTTCATCTTCATCATAGTGATCTATATCAGGAACTTCATAAAACAGCACTTTTGCAGACATATTACCTATATCCAGCACCATTCCTTTCATCCCTGTAACCAGAGTCTTGAAACAGTCACCCTCTTTAAGATTCTTTAGCTTTGTGTAAACTACTTTCTTTTTCATATCGTTTAAGCATCTCTTCTATTTCTGATGTTAGTTCTCCATAGCTAGTTGCCCACTCTCTAGATTCATTTTGCTCTTGGGTTTTATTAGCTATAATGTACTTTAAAGAGAATAATATCTTTGATACTTCACTTATAGAAAGCTTTATTGTCATACTCCCTTCATTCACCATTATCTGTTAGCCTCCATTTGTGCATCAGTCATTATGTTATCAAAGTCATCAATAGTCATTACACGACCTTGATTAAACCAGTCCATTATAAGCTCCATAAGAAGCTGTAGCCTCTGATGGTCTTCTTTCCAATCTGATCTTGCTTTTAAAATCTTGTTTTCCACCATGTACCCCATTTATCAGTAAGTTCAAAGTTAATTTTTCCATTCCAAAGCAGTGCTTCGCTTTCTTTAGCTTCTCTTTTCTTTTTATAATACTCTCTCATATAAAGAGCATTCTTACTTGGGTTTGATATTCTTGGTCTGCCTCTTTTTGCCATTTTATTATCTCCTTGTGCTATTCTATTATCAGTTCACAGATTTTAGGATTTTTTTCTACTGCTTTTGTTATATCCTTAATACATCTATCACACATAAATATGCACGATTTCCCGTGTTCATTCTCTATATGAACTTTCACACATTTAAACATATGTGCAAATCTCATATATCTGTTATCTTCATGTTGACAGATATTACAGAACGCACCGAATCCAGCATCTTCCTGTGTGACTGTTGTTACAGGTATTTGACCGTTCATAGTTTCCTCCATTCATTAAGTTTAGGGTCTTTGAGAAACATCATTATTCTTACTGGAGTTACAATAGTATCATTACATATACTACAACATCTCCCTTCATTTACTGGA
>CALBXV010000571.1 GCA_937890045.1 uncultured archaeon | reverse complement strand
CGGCACCATATGCCATCCAATCTCCAATAGCACCACCCAATCCGGGTAGCACTCCTACAAACGCACCTATAAATCCTCCACGCAATCCAAGCCACTTGTGTTCCCAAGTTGCTTTCATACCATCTATTGTTTGCTTCCAATGATCTTTGTTATCACGTGGTGCAGTTTTTCCTCTATTTTTTAATCCAGCGATTAATTCTGGTATAGCAAACAATCCTGCTACCATTGGAATTAACTGTATGCCATCACCTAAATAACCCCAACCCAGAGTCCATCTATCTGAATTAGTATATGGATCAGTGCCTATCATTCCTAATATAATACCAATAGCAATTGCTATTAAACTACGTACCCATAAGTTACTTGAAACAAATCCAACTGTTGCTAATGCTAATACCATAAATGCCCACAACTCTGGCACACCAAATATCATTAATAACTGTGTATACCACGGCAGTAGAAAAAATACTAAACTGCCCCATAGCAACCCATTAACTGTTGATGTAGTAACTGCGGCACTAATTGCGTATGTTGCTTTGCCTTTTAATGCTAATGGAAAACCATCTACCATTGTGGCAGCCGCAGAGTTAGCACCTGGTATGCCTAATAGTACACCAGTATACGTGTCACCTGTAGTTGACGCCGCTACAACTGCCATACAGAATATAACGCCTAAATATGGATCAGCACCAAATAGGTGAATAAAAGAGAATATTGCAACGAGTCCTGTAGTCGCACCAGCACCGGGTATAATGCCGATTACTAGTCCATACAAAGTCCCGCCCAATAAAGCGATTATTTCATTCATAAGGGTTAATAATACACGCACTCGCGGGAGTTAACACTCGTTAACTTGTAGTAGTATTTATTTATATAGAGGACTAATAACGACTGGTAGTAGTTCTTTTAATGGTGGTCCATTATAATGAACCTCATAATTATTAGAAATTTTATTGGCTATTATAGATAACATATCGTTGTACTCTATAGATTGTCCATATTGCTCTACATGATCTTTGAAACCTTTGACCCATAGGTACAAATCTTCTCTAAAATTTTCTAGAATGTCAATTGGCGGCGTCAGCATGTTTCCTTGATCTATTTGGTCGTCATCTATATATGGCAAAGGGTCAAGTGCAACGTCCTCATAGTCATCCATTATCCCATCAAAGTCTGATTCTTCTTCGACTAATGAATCTAATAAATTTCGCATTTCTTGTGCCAATGGCACTGTAAGTTTTTCTGTCATAGTTATATTTATTAATTATTATGTTTTTGCCCACACGAAATATAATCTACCATTTGAATCATCTCGTAATTCTAACAATTCTACTTTAAAATAATCAGCACAATTTACGATAAATGTAGACTCCCATGGATAAAATGTAATCCATTTAGATTCGGGTGGAGTATGGGATAAACCTGGGTTTACTCTAAAATACATCTTTGCACCTGGGGCGGCAAGACGTATAATATTTACAAGTTCTTTAAAAATTTTATCTGTGGATCCAAAATTAACAGAACCTAAACAAATTATTACATCAAATTGGTTGTCTGGTGAATAATCTTCTATTTTTACTTTAATATCTGCTTTACTATTATATGGATCTATTCCTATAAGATTATGTATCTTGCCTTTAAATTCATTAAATCCACATCCAACATCTAATACTGCTTTTGGTTTTAATTTATTAATTTCATCAATTAATTTTAAACCACTATATTTATATTTTTTAGTTTGTGGTTGCCACACTTCACTGAAATATTTTTCTAACACCAGGTCGTCTATTCGTTCAGCTAATCGACTCATTTCTTTAAAAAATACATTATCAACATCTACTCCAAATGTTGCTCGGATTGCTTTTTTTAATTTAGTCTGGTCAGCGAGCAACTGTGGTGAACGTTGAAACATATCTTCTAATTTAGTAAGTATTTTTAAATTCATTTTTTAAACCGCCAATTAACAACATCTTCTAAATTTTCCTCAGACCAGTGTTCATAATAATTTGTATTTTCTTTAAGGTGCTGAGATGCTTTATTAATTTTACTTAACCTTTGTAAAAATACTACCGTACACTTACCAAAATTAACTTTTACTTTGTTTATTATCTCTGGTATATCTGGATGATCTTCTAATGCAACAAGATCTGCTGGCATAAGATATTTATTTGCAGTTTCAATAATCGAAGGAAGTGCATGTGGAAGATATATATCATCAACAAAAAAAACTACTATGTCATATTTGTCATTCCAATTATCTTTATATGACATTAACATATCATAAAGTTGCATTTCTACAACTTCGAATTTTATTTTATTTTTCTGTAATGCTTCTAACGCATAAGGGCAAACAGGCAAATTATTAAATGCTTTATTTGGCTTTGCTACAAACATAGTTAACCATTTTATAAATTGCTGTTTAATTTTAGTTTTATTCATTGTTAATATTTATCGTATAAAATGGTAGGCCTGGGGTGACTCGAACACCCGACCTTCGGTTTATCAGACCGACGCTCTAACCAGCTGAGCTACAGACCTATATTAATGCAGTTTCTTATTAGTAGGTATATATGTTGTTTTAATAGTGTATGTGTATATATCCAACCAGCTCTCATATAAATCTAAATAGGTTTTTGCTGATTCTCGTATTACTCGATGAAAGTCATCATCTTCCTTAGGATAAGGATGCTGTTTAAGCCAAGTTAACCAAAACTGTGCTATTTTAACATACTGCTGTTTATCTATCTCTTTAGGTATTTCAATAGTCATAATTAATCCTAATAAATAACACTATGGTGGGTTGACAGAGTCTGGCTTATTGTACTTGTCTTGAAAACAAGCGTGCCTTTATCGGCACCGAAGGTTCGAATCCTTCACCCACCGCCATTTTATTTGGTGCCCCGGGAGGGATTTGAACCCCCACCAACGGTTTTGGAGACCGCCATGCTACCGTTAACACCATTCCCCTATACAGCGTTTAAAATTTTATCACGGCGTTTATATATTGCCGCATTTGATATTCCCAGCATATCTTCTAACTCAGAAATACTATGTTCCTTCATAAGTTTTAATAAATCTATACTATCCCAATCTACTTTTCGACGATTTGTCATCGCACACTTATGACTACAAAATCTTTGTGTAGTTGGCTTTGTGTTATTACATACTGGGCAATTATCATATTCAATCACTTTGCGAAAATCATTAAAGGTTTCGTCAAATGTAGCAAACTCTTTAGGTATTTCCCTCATACCATCGTGTATTTCCATATGGCAATTAAGACATAAAAGAATACACTTTTTAAGTTCTTCTACTATCTTTGGCCACGATTTAGGATTTGCTCTAACATCAGAAAAAGCAATATCTTTTTGTGTTGGATCTAAATGATGGAAAGAAAGTGCTCGAGAAGATGTTTTATAACCGCAACATTGGCATTCGCCGCCCATTGCATCTATCATTCTCTCTTTAGTTCTTTTTCGCCATTGCTTTACGCGAGTATTTGAAGTAATCATATCGAACCTCTACTTTATTTATCCTCTAAAAATTTTTAGAGGTTCGATGTATGGAGCGGGTATGGAGAATCGAACTCCAAGCTTTAGGTTGGAAACCTAAGGTATTGCCATTATACGATACCCGCAAAGTTGGCTCCGCGGCCTGGGCTCGAACCAGGGACAATCGGTTTAACAGACCGACGCTCTACCAACTGAGCTACCGCGGATCTCTGGAGCGGATGAGGAGAATCGAACTCCTGTCATTAGATTGGCAACCTAAGGTAATACCATTATACGACACCCGCATTGGCGGTCCCAAGGGGAATCGAACCCCTGACTGCGCCGTGACAGGGCGCCGTGATAACCGCTTCACCATGGGACCATTCATTTAATCTTTATCCAATGTTGATACAATGTGATTAATAATACGATCTGAACTTCTGCCTTCCGCTTGTTGTGTTGATGAACCATCAAAAGACCACTTCACTGCATTTTTGTCTATCTTTACTTTACTTCTCAAAGAAGGTTCTGGTGTGTATCCATCTAACCATACATACTCATACTTCTTACTCATCTTGATACTCCTTTAATATTTCTATCAAATAGTTTATCTGTAAGTGATTTTCTTTTTTCATATTGTTTACCTTTAGCAAATATTACTTTACTATTTCTACAACTTGGACAATACAAGTTACAGCTTTCATCGGTGCCAACTTGTATATCATGTGGCAAGTAGCTTGCTTGTGGTGATTTATTTCTTAAAGACTCTGCAGTATGTTTATCCACATTGTATCTTTCAGGATCATTAATCACGTCAGTGATAAGCGGTAACGCCGTTTCTGCATGTTGTATTTTAGGACAAGTATTGTGTTTACAAAAGGGCCAGTTTCTGCCATCATATAATTGATTGCGTATCTCTTGTGCTTTTGGACCATTCCATATCTCTTCCATTGTGTTTACATTTAAATCGCCAACTATTACGGGCAACCAATAAGGACAACACATAAAGACAGCACCTTCAACATTTACTTCAGCCCTTGAAAAAAAGTAACTACAAAATCTGCCGTTTAAATTTTTCTTTCGACTGGCTAATTCACTGTCGTCTTGGTTCCAGCCATGAGGCTTATAACCTTTGGGTCTGCCTTTGGGTATAATATCAGGTGTTGAAGACTGCACTACACCTGCTACAGAGTTCGATGTCACAGCGTTTTCCTTTTGCTAATAATAATTTATATTCTTTATATTTGTGGCTATTCCAAACGTCTACAGGACTTGTATTCATATCAACTTTACCCACAGGATTACGTTTACCTAAGTCCCATGGGCACAAATACATTGTACCATCAATGTATATGAATGCTTCATCTTCAACTTTTTTGCAGGGTAGATTTAAACTTTCCGTTTGATCTTCCCAAGGGTGTTGATATAATTTTGTTATCTTAGCACAGCCTGGTCTTACATTATTCCAATAATCCAAAAACTTTTCTTGTTCAGCTTCAGTGTCTGGTAAATCAATCATTCTAACTTCACAGTCTATTTCTGGATGATTGTCTACGAATCTTGTTACATTTTCATAAACTTTATCGAAACTTATACCTCTGGTTTCATCAAAAGTTTTTTTAGTAAAACCATCAACACTAAAACGTATTATGTCAACAAAAGGTGCAATCTTACGTTCTGTTTTAAGTGTCATGGGTTCACCATTACTGTTTAATTCTACTTTTGCTGTAGGATCTTCTTTGATATATCTTGCTATGTCTGGAAGTCTTGTATCAACCAATGGCTCACCTAATCCAAAAGGTCTGTAAGTTATGCCCATATCTCTGGTGTCATCTATAATTTTATAAATTAGATCAAGTTCCATATGTTCTTTGGGAACTAAATGATTTGGACAAAACCAACAAGTTGCATTGCAAAATGTTGTTGTTTCTATTTGGAGGTACTTGAACATATTAGTTTCTCAAATTGATCCTTGGGCAATGTAGTTAATCTAATAGCTGTGCTACTAAACTCTGGTGCTTTGCCATACAATATCTTTTGAGAATCTAATCTACTGATTATTTCGTCAGTTGGCTCAAACACAACATGATTGATCGTTGGCTCGCTATATATTTTACAATTACTAAAATATTTATGTGCAAATTTAATGCCTTCTCTATTGCGTTCTAAACTCTTCTCTACAATATAATGATGCTTGTGCAAGTATTCTGCAAGTCTAAGAGTAATACTGCTTACACTCATTATTGGTCTAATCTTTGTTATTTGTTGAATTGTATCTGCATGTCCTTGTAGTATACCTAATCTAGCACCTGCAAGGCCCCAACTTTTGCTGTAGCTAAATGCTAGTAAACAATTTCTGTATTTGCATAAATCAAAATAATCTTCTGTACAAAAGTGTCTATATGTATTATCAATAAGCACAGTCATATTTGGATATGCTCCACAAATATAATCTATAAATTTTGCACTGTAGACTCGACCACTTGGATTGTTTGGGCTACAAATATAAAATACGTCTGGTCTATGCTGTTCAATATGAGCAGTGATTTCGTCTTCGTCTTCCCCACATTCAATTATATTTGTAGTAAGGTCTATTGCATTTGTAATGCTACCTCTGTATGTAGGTGATATTGTCAAAAATGTTCTAGTGTTGTCCAGTGTTGCTTCAAATGTTAAACGTATTGCTTCGTCACAACCACCTGTAATTAAAATATTATCCATTGTTGTATTGTAATAGTCAGCAAACATTTCATAATATCTATAGTAATCTTCGTACTTCATTGAGCTGGATAAATCTAAAAAATGTTTGATTGCTTTTTGTATGTGGTTGCACAACACCTCGTCTTGATTTTCATTTCTATCAAGGTTGATATATCCTGCTTCAATTTTTTCTACTCTACTCAGTAAACCTGACCAATGAGGTCTTTGTAATTGTTTTACGCTATCTTTAATCATTGAAAACAACCTCTGCTTCAGCTTTTTGCTCTTCAGTTCTTTCAAAGTAATACTTGTGTTCAATGTCTCTACCATAGATAGGATAGTAAAAAATATCTTTGTCCTTAGCAATAAGATCAGGACGATTCCCCTTTTCAAATTGTACAATAGCTTTATTACTTTGTTTTATCATCTTTTTTATAACT
>CALBXV010000570.1 GCA_937890045.1 uncultured archaeon | reverse complement strand
TTCAGATGGAGTTGCTAGAATACATTTAGGATTACAGGATAAAATAATGTTAGGAAATTTGGATGCCAAAAGAGATTGGGGATATGCTCCTGATTATGTGGAATCAATGTGGATGATGTTACAACAAAAGAAAGCAGAAGATTTTGTTATTGCGACAGGGGAATCTCATAGTATTAGAGATTTTTTAGACATAGCATTTCAATATATTGGAATAGTTAAATGGGATAAATATGTTAAACAAGATCCTCAGTATATGAGACCTGCTGAGGTAGATGTTCTTTGTGGAGATTATTCAAAGGCAAGAGAACTTTTGGGGTGGAAACCAAAAACTAAATTTCATCAGTTGGTTGGTAGAATGATTGAAAAAGATGTTAGTTTATTAGAGGATAAATAAAATGGATAAAATACAATTTATAGTTTGTGGTTGGTGGTATGATGAGTTTGATAAAAAAACTGGTCAAACTGATTTTATAGAATCTTTACAATATTTAAATGGTGAAAATGATAATATTGATATTTTTTGGACTTGTCATAAAAAACCACCAAAGATTATTACAGAAAATTTTGAATATCAAAAGTATGAAAATATTGGTTTGGAGTGGGGTGCGTATCATAAAGCTTTTAAAGATTTAAATTTAAAAGATGATACATATATTTTTTATATTCAAGATGATATGGTGGTGCATGATTGGTCTTTTATTAATGTGTGTATAAATCATTTTAAAAATAATCCTAAAGCTAAAGTTATTGGAAATGGTTGGAACTATCCGTGGGAAATAGATCCATTAGAAGAAGCAAGATTATCTTATTGGTTAAAAACTAAAGATAGGTGGGTTGATTATGTAAGACCAGAGAATCAGAATATCTATAAAGAGAAATTATTATGTTGGTCTATGAGGGGAAGTTTTTTAACTTCAAAGCCAGAATATATTAAAGAGGTAGGTAGTTTTGATTACGTTAATAAACCACTAATTACAATGCCAGATGGAAATGATTCTAGAGATCCTCATGGAAATACCTCAGAGTACTTAAATGGATATAAATTTACTAAAGTGTTTGGATATGAGGGAATGAAATACTTATCAAACCAATATAGGTTTTCAAAGTATATGACTGAGTGTGGTGCTGGAAATGTAAGATTGAGTTATGAAGAACCACCAGATGAAAATTTACCAAAAGGAGTTGTTATAGAATGAAATCAATAAATGTTTTAAAACCTAAATTTAGAACTCAAGAAGTTTTAGATGAAATAAAGGTGTGTCTTGATAAAGGATGGACGGGAATGGGATTTAAAACTGTAGAGTTTGAAGAAGCATGGAAGAAGTATACTAAACTTCCACATGCTCATTTTTTACAATCAAATACAGTTGGGTTACATTTAGCTTTACATATATTTAAAAAAATGGAAGGTTGGAAAGATGGTGATGAGGTAATTACTACGCCATTAACTTTTGTTTCAACAAACCACGCTATTATGTATGAAAATTTAAAACCTGTATTCGCAGATGTAGATGAATATCTATGTTTAGATCCAAAATCTATAGAAGAGAGAATAACTAATAAAACAAAAGCAGTTATGTTTGTTGGAATGGGTGGAAATGCTGGTAGATTAGATGAAATTAAAACAATTTGTGAAATGAAAGGAATAAAGTTGATATTAGATGCTGCTCATATGGCGGGAACTACAACTAAAAATGTATTTGATGGTGTAGGGTATACAGCTAATCACGTTGGTTGGGAAGCCGATGTTTCAGTATTTAGTTTTCAAGCAGTTAAGAATTTACCAACAGCAGATTCAGGTATGATTTGTTTTAAGGAAGAGGAATATGATAAGTTAGTTAGACAATTAAGTTGGTTAGGAATAGATAAAGATACTTATTCTAGAACTGATGATGATGGAACATATAAGTGGAAATATGATGTACCTAATGTTGGTTTTAAGTACCATGGAAATTCTATAATGGCTGCTATAGGATTAGTTCAATTGAAGTATTTAGATGAAGATAATGATAAGAGAAATGAGATAGCTAGAACTTATGATAAGTTATTAAAAGATAAACAATGGTTTCAAAAAATTAAAACATCAACTCATACAGATAAATCTGCTAAGCATCTATATCAAGGATTAATAAGAGCACCAAAAAGATTATTAAAACTTCCTTCTGAAAAAAGAGATAAGGTTATTAATGAGTTATATAGAAATAATATATATCCAGGGGTACATTATATTGATAATACAACTTATCCTATGTATAATAATTGGGAAGGAAAGTGTTCAAATGCAGATTGGTATAGTAATGAGTTGATTACTTTACCTTTACATTTAAATTTAACAGAAGAAGATATCGAAAGAACTATTAAAGTTATGAGGAAAGCAGTTCATGGATAAGATTACATTTTGTATACCAAGTAAAAATAATCGTAGATATTTAGAAGCTTGTATACCATCTATTAGAAGAAATAGTTTTAGAGATGATCATGATATAATAGTTTTTGTAGATGCTGATAACGATGGTACTGTAGAGTGGTTAGAATCTGTAAGAGAAAAGTATAATATAAATTATACTGTTAATGATAGTGGTTCTTTGTATGGAATAGGAAAAGCATATGATCATTGTATAAAAGAATCTAAGACAGATATTTTTATGATATTTCATGCTGATATGATGTTAGGAAAAAATGCAGATTTAGAAGCGTTTAAATATCTTGGAGAGGGTAAGGTAGTATGTTCAACACGAATAGAACCACCATTACATCCAGAAGGTCCTGAAAAAATTATTGAAAACTTTGGTATGTGGCCTGAAGAAGATATAGAAGATGGGTGGAAAGAAAAAGAGTTTGATAAATTTGTAGAGGATAGTAAAATAAAATATAAAGATAAAACTACTAACGGATGTTTCGCTCCTTGGATGATGTACAAAAAAGATTTTTTAAAAATGGGTGGTCACGATCCTAGATTTCATTCTTGTAGAGAAGATTCTGATGTTTTTAATAGATGTGTATTAGCAGAGTATGACCTTATACAGTCTTGGGAAAGTTTTGTATATCACTTAACTGCTCGGGCTGGACAGTTTCAACATGGAAAGCTAACAAAAGATAACAGCTTGAAATCTAAAGAGTGGAGTGATATGATGGATGCTTCAACTAGAGAGTTTTATAGAAAGTGGGGGAGTATTGTATTACATGATGAATATATGTTGCCTATAATTGCACCTAAATATGATATTGCATTTGTTGTTAAGAATTGTAATTATGCACACTTGCATGAGTTAGAACCTTGGTGTTCAGCTATCTATGTTGATTATAAGAGTTTGATGCACCCTTATGTTACTGCAGAACAGGATAAAACAGTAGATGATTTAAAGGAAAAGGTTAAGTTTATTTCTGAAAATCAAAAGATTGATAATGATGTAATTGTAGAGTTCGATTGTAAGTATTTAAATATAAATAAAATTGAATTTATAACTAAGTTAGGATTTATTTTAAAAGAGAGTGCTGAGATAGGGGATATGGAATTTGATATTTTTAAATTAAAAATAAAGTCATTAAAAACTTATGAAAAAGAGTTGATAGGTGGAGTATACTCAAAGAAAAAGGGTAGTAAATGAAAGTAATAATTTTTAGTACAGATACTAAACATCATACATACTTTATAAATAAGATAGCAGAATACTTTGATATTTGTTCTGTAATTTATGAAAGAAAAAAGTTAGTTAAAGATTATCCTACAGGACCTTTTTGGGAAAAAGAAGAGAATGAATTTGAAGAGAGGTTTTTTGAAGAGGTTGATAGGGAATTGAAAGTTAATAAAAAAATGGTAGAAGTACATTCTGTAAATAGTAAACATTTAGTTAAATATATTGAATCATTAAAACCAGATTTGGGTATATCTTTTGGTACGGGTATAATTAAACCTTATATATATAATACTCCAAAGTATGGAACTATTAATGTTCACAGAGGAGCGATTAAAGATTATAGAGGACTGGATTCTGATCTATGGGCATTATACGATAGGAAATTTGATAAGTTAAATGTTACTATACATTATATAGATGAGAATCTAGATACTGGAGATGTATTAGATGAACAAAATTGTCCGTTGGATAAAATTCAAGAGCTATATGAAATAAAGTATTATACAACTTGTTTAGCAACAAAAATGATATTAAAACTTTTAAGTAAATTTAAAAGCGAAGGCAAGTTAAAAGGAATGAAACAAAAGAAGTTGGGAAAATACTACTCTGCTATGCCAACAGATAAAAAGTGGGAAGCTCAAAACAATTTTGATATAGTGAAGGGTCGTAGGTACAATGGATAAATCACATATACTTTTATATCATGGAGTTACTAAGTCTAATTCTGAAGGTATCGAAAATATTTCTGGTAAACATATGGAAGCTATGGAGTTTGATAAACAAATGAAATGGTTAAGTGAAAATAAAAATGTTGTAACTTTAAAGGAAATAAAAAATACTCCTGATTCTGTTGCTATAACTTTTGATGATGCTTTTAAAAATGTGCATGATGTGGCATTACCTATTCTTAAAAAGTATGATTTACCTGCTACATTCTTTATTACTACAGGATTTGTAGGAACAGATAAAATATTTTGGGTTGATAAGGTAGAGCATATGATTAATTATTCTAAAAATACTATTTTAGAATTAGATTTAGATACAAGAACATT
This sequence comes from uncultured archaeon, assembly GCA_937890045.1. The sequence continues at coordinate 7,887 of CALBXV010000570.1, read as the reverse complement.
TTTTCCAGTACTGACAAAAGAGGGTAAACTAAATTCTATGAATTCTATTAAAGCATTTTTAAAGAAAGCAAAACCTAAAATTAGAGATAGAATAATAAATGATATGAAATTACAAACTGGTTGGAATGAAGGAAAGTTAGCTGAAAATTATGAAACATTATCTTGGGATGATGTTAGAAATTTAGATGATATGCCAAAGTATGAGGTAGGTGGTCATTCTGAAAGTCATGAAATATTAACATACTTGAGTAGTGAGGAATTAAATTATGAGGTTAAACATTGTTTAGAAACATTATCCAAACAGTTACAAAGAACAGTTGATTCTTTTTCTTATCCCGAAGGGCAAGAAGAACACTATAATAAAGAAGTGATATCAGTATTAAAAAATAATGGAGTTACAATTTGTCCTTCTGCTATTGATGGTATTGTAGATGGAAGTGATGATAATTTTAATTTAAAAAGAATGATGATTGGATTTTGGGATAGAAAGTTTCCATTTAAGGAGTATTATTATGGTTAAAATAATTGCAGAAATTGGTTGGAATCATATGGGTGATATGGAGTTAGCTAAGAGGATGGCTTATGAGGCGAAAGATAATGGTGCAGATATTGTGAAAACACAAACTTTTGATATAAGTAGATTAAAAGCTGGACCGTGGGATACTGATGGTAGGAGAGATATATATGAAAAAGCACAGTTAAGTTTAGAACAACATATTGAGTTAAGAGATTATTGTAGTGATATAGAAGTGCAATTTATGTCTTCGGTATTTTCCATTGATGATGCCAAACTGCTTGAGCAAGTAGAAACGGATATAGTTAAGATACCTAGTATGGAATCTAGAAATAAAGAGTTGGTTGATTTTTGCAACAATAGTTTTGATAAACTAATAGTATCTACGGGAACATCAACTTGGAATGAGATAAGAGTTAATACTGCAAAGATTAGAGATACTAAACTAGTATTATTACATTGTGTTTCATCTTATCCTTGCGATTTTGATATGATTAATTTACCGAGAATAAGAGATTTACAAAGGCTATCTTTATCAGTTGGTTTTAGTGATCATACTTTAGGTGTTGAAACTTCTATTTTATCTTTAGGATATAATATAGACTATATAGAAAAACACTTTACTGTAGATAATGATTTGCCAGGTAGGGATAATAAGTTTGCTATATTACCTAATCAGTTAAGAAGATTAAAGAAGTATGTAGATATATTTTCAAAGGTAAATTTGAGTCATGGTTCAGATTATCAAGAATGTGAAGAGGAAACAAGAGAAGTATATTCGGGGAGATGGAATGGTTAAGTGGGTAGGTAAAAGTAATATCTTAGCAGTAATACAAGCAAGAGGTGGTTCAAAAGGAATTCCAGGAAAAAATATTAAAAAAATTAATGGTATACCCTTACTTGTTTATACTGTAATGGAAGCGTTCCGTTCTGATATATTTGATCACGTTGTTGTGAGTTCTGATGATGATGAAATTTTAAGGATAGCAGAATCTAGTACAGCGTACCCTTTAAAGAGACCAAAGAGGTTAGCAGAAGATGAAACTTTATCCTATGAATCTTTACGTTGGGCAACTCTTGAGTGTGAAAAATTATTTAAATGTAAATATGATTATGTCGTAGAATTACCTTGTGTGAGTCCATTAAGAAAAGATTATCATATTAAAGAAGCAGTTTCTAAATTGATAAAAACGGGGGCAGATAGTGTAATATCAGTTACGCAGATGCAAGATAAACATCCAGTAAGAATGAAAAGGATTGTAGATGATCAAATAGAAGATTTTTGTAGTGAATATCCAGAGGGTGATGCTGGGAGAAGGCAAGATTTAGAACCTTGTTATATTAGAAACGGTGGAATTTATTCAATGAAAAGAGATTTATTAATTAAAGATAATACTAGACACGGTAATGATTCAAGACCATATATTATGGATGAATTTTCTTCAGTTAATATAGATAGTGAAATAGATTTTAAATTAGCAGAGGCTTTATTAAATAATGAGAATTAGATTTGAATGTCCTATAGATTTTATTGAATCTGAAGTGTGGGAATATTTAGCTATAGATACAATGACAGAATTAATTGTGGATGATGAAAATCCAGAATGTATAATTTTAAATCCTGGATCAGAAAAGTTTTATGGAGAAAGTTACTTTAAAAAATTTAAAGATTTAAGAGTCGTAGGAACACCCTCTACAGGAGTTAACCATATAGATTGTGAATATTTAAATAAAAAAGAAATTAAACTATATAGTTTATTAGATGATAGGGAATCCCTAAATAGAATAACTGCTTCTGCAGAATTTACTTGGTTACATATAATGAATTTGGTTAGAAACTTTTCAAAATCTTTATCTTGGATAGAAAATTGGAGAGATCCAGATAATGAGCGTGATTTAAGAAGTAGGGAATTATCAGGTAAAAAAATAGGTATTGTTGGTTTTGGTAGAATTGGAATGAAATTAAAAAGGTATGCAGAAGCCTTTAAAATGCAGGTTAAGTTCTATGATCCATATGTAAATGGAGAAGGTAAGGTAGATTCTTTACAAGATTTGAGCGATAGTGATATTATATCTATTAATTGTTACTTAACAGAAGAAACAAATAATATGATAACTTATGATGTATTTAAATCTTTTAAGGATGGGTTAATGGTAGTTAATACATCACGCGGAGAAGTAGTTGATGAAAATTATATAGCTGATTTAGTAGAAGAAGGTAAAATAAATTATGCTTGTGATGTTTTACAAAATGAACAAAATATTGAAGAGTTAAAGAAATCAAGACTGTATAGGTCTGACAAAGTGGTTATTACACCACATATTGCTGGAGTTACAGTAGATAGTCAAACTAAAGCATTGGAGGCAATACTAAAATTATGTATGAAGTAGTAGTAGCAGTTTGTTGTTATAAACAAAAACATTGGTTACATAGATGTTTAAGAAGTTTATCTACTCAAACATTAGAAAAGAGTAAGTATGAAGTTGTAGTTGTAAATGATGATCCAAATGATAGGTTAGAGGATATTATAAGTGTATTTGAACCGCATATGAATATTCGTTTAATTAATAATGATGATAATTTGGGATTACCTACATCGTTAAATAAAATATTAAAAACATCTATAACAAGATATTTTGTAAGAGTTGATTGTGATGATTATGTATCAAGTCATTTTTTATATATTTTATCTAGATTTTTAGAAGCAAGTACTGGTTCAAGGGTTATGAATACTGATTGTAACTATCAAGCAATAGCGTGTGATTATTTTAAAGTGGATGATACTGCTGGTGTAATGAGTAGACATAATTCGGAAGAAGAGTTTATTGCTTGTGGTATAATGTATACTTATGAATCGTTATCTAATTTGGGATTTTATAATGAGGATTTTAAAATGAGAGAAGGGCATGAATTACATAAAAGATTTTTAGAAAAATATAAAATTTATAATTTTAAAATGCCACTTTATAGATATAGAATGCATGATAATAATAGAACAAAGAATGTAGAAGAAGTTGAAAAATTTGATAAAGTGAATAACGATTTATCTGATTATCAAATGGGGGAGATTTGATGAGATATATTGTAACAGGTGGTGCTGGCTTTATTGGTAGTAACTTAGTTGATAAATTAATAGAAGGGGGGCATGAAGTTATTATATTTGATAACTTGTCAACTGGAGAGAGTAAAAATTTGAATCCAAAAGCTAGATTTATAGATGTTGATATTAGTAAATCTTATTTTATGCCTGTTCTCAATGAGTATAAAAAATGGTTTGAAGGGGTAGATGCGGTATTTCATTTAGCAGCTCTAGCTAGAGTACAGGAATCAATAGAAAATCCAATTAAATATCATAATACTAATGTAAATGGAATGTTGAATGTATTAAATTTATGTGTAGAGTGTGGTGTTAAGAGATTTGTATTTAGTTCTTCTTCATCGGTTTATGGAGATTCAGAACATTTACCAACTTTAGAAGAATCTTCATTGGATCCAATGAGTCCTTATGCTTTACATAAATTTATTGGCGAACAATATTGTACTTTATATAGTAAGCTATATGATTTAGAAACTGTTTCTTTAAGATATTTTAATGTGTATGGTGAAAGACAGCCAACTAAAGGTGCATATTGTTTAGTGATGGGTATATTTGCTAGACAAAGATTGGAAGGTAAACCAATGACTATTAGAGGTGATGGTGAACAAAGAAGAGATTTTACTTATGTGGGTGATGTAGTTGATGCTAATATACAAATGGCTTTTTATGAAGGGAAACTTAGAGGTGCAGTATTGAACGTAGGAAGTGGAACTAATCATTCGGTAAATCAGATAGCTGATATGATTGGTGGAGATAGGATTAATGTTGAACCTGTTATAGAACCAAGAGAAACATTAGCAGATATTAGGCAAATTGTGGAATGTTTTGATTGGCAACCTACAATGAAATTAGAAAATTGGATACCTAAATGGAAAAAGGAGATTGGAATAGAATGAAAATAGGAATTATAGGACATGGATATGTTGGAAAAGCTATGGAACAGTTTTTTAAAGATCATTATGAATTGGTTTTATATGATCCACCTGCAGGTTATACAGTAACTAAAGAAGATATAAATAGTTGTGATGTTTCTTTTGTTTGTGTACCTACACCTAAAGATGAAGATGGTTCGTGTGATATTTCAATGGTTGAGGATACATTAGAATGGTTAGTTACAGAGATTATTGTTATAAAATCAACAGTAGAAGTTGGAACTACTGAAATGTTGAATAGTAAATATAATAAAAGTATTATATTTTCTCCTGAATATATAGGAGAATCTACTTATTGGACTCCATATTCTTTTCATAGGGATATGAAGGAGACTCCTTTTTATATATTTGGTGGAGATAAAAAGGTTTGTAGTAAAGTAGTTGATTTATTTTTGCCAGTAGTAGGGCCGTGTAAAAGATATAGTATAACTGATAGTACTACTGCGGAGATGGCAAAGTATTTAGAAAATTCTTTTTATGCTACTAAGATAGCTTTTTGTAATGAAGCATATGATATTTGTAAAACAACTGATGTGGATTGGAATGAAGTTAGAGAATTATGGTTATTAGACCCAAGAATAAGTGATATGCATACTGCTGTATTTAGAGATGATAGGGGATTTGGGGGTAAATGTTTACCTAAAGATACTTCTGCGTTAGTTAAAATAGCAGAAAAGAATGGTATTGATGCAATTTTATTGAAAGGAGTGTTAGACTCTAATAAAAGAATTAGAGATAAAAAATAATGACTTACTATTTATTGCTGGCTGGAGATACTGAAAAAGATGCTATGTATGATACTAATATTTTAGGAGAAGAGAGTTTTAAAGTTTTCTACCCATCTGTAGGATTTTATATGTTACAAAGGATTATTTATCAAAAGCCAGAGTTACTTGAATCTATTAGAATACTAGACAATCGTAAAAAATCATATACTATTACAAAATTTTTGGATAAATTAGAAGAATGGAAAATAAAGTCTTGACTTGTATTGACGTTTATGTGTATATTAGGAGTACATAATGTCGAAGATTGATTGGGAATATTATGAAGATCTTGAAGAATCTTCATTAAAGGAGATTAATAAACCAAAATCTAAGATAAAAAAAGCTTGGAAACAAGTAAATGAACAAAAACAAAAGAAACTTCATAAAAAGAAGTGGAAAAATAAAAGAAGGTCAGGTTATGTTAAACAACGTAAAGATACTTAATAGTATTATATTTATATTCGTTACAACTTTTTTATTAAATGGTTGTGAGGATGGTTGGGATCCCCATGTTGGTATCAACAATATAGATGAATTAGAGATATCTATTAATCCAAGATTGAATAAAGATGATAATGGTTATTATCATTTAAGTCTTAATAATGATAAATGGCAAACATTACATAGATTTAGTGGAGAAGTATTAGCTGATAGTGAACCATTAGATGTATTTAAAGTTAATTGGGAATCATCTCATTATTGGTATATAGGTGATACACTAGGTTATATAGTAAAAAGACAATTTTCTTCCTATACTGGAGATTATGTGTATTATGATACTCTTTATGTTCATCATTTTGATGGTATGGAAGTACCAACTATAAATCCAGCAAGTTATAGTAATAGTGATGGTGAAATAAATACTATGTTTGCTCCTGTTAAAAGTATGGTAGGAGATACTGTAAAAGTATGGGTTTATTGGTTTGATTATGATTATGAAGAATACCGACTAAGTTTTGAAATTGTATTAGATTAGGAGAAGTTATGACTTGGAGTTTTATATCATACTTTTTATTGATGTTACTTGTATATGATCTATTAAAAAGTATGGGTTGGACATTAGATGAGTTTTGGAAAGTATTAGAGTTTATTTTAGGATAGGAGAAGAAATGTGAAATATGTTCTTGTTGATAATTTTGGTAATGTAGTTGATAAAAAAGATTTATCTGATGATATTGGTGCTAGGGGAGCGAGAACTTATTTTAAGGGAATTAAAAATATAGATGATGAAGGATTTGATAAAGTTTGGAAAATTATGGTAGAAGATAAGAGGGGTCGATTAAGGAAAATAGAGAGGATAGATTACCCAACTTATATTAGATGGTGGGAAGATGAGCCTACAAATTTGGATGATTTTTAATGGATGATAAAAAAATTAAAGATAAAGAGTACGCTGAATTAAAGAAAAAAGTATTTGAAGAGGCTACTAATGTTCGTATAGATTATGAAAAAAATCCACCTTCTTCAGAAGAAAGTGGAAGTGTTGTCGTAGTTCATGAAAATAGTCCGCTTTTGGATAAGAAATATACATTCACAGATGAATGGGATAAGTTAAGAGTAAAAGATTTAAAAATAAAGTATAAAAAACTTGAGGAGAAAAGTTGATGGAATTAATATTATGGATTTTAGTAGGTATTTTAGTTGGGGGCACTAGTGGAGTATTGTCTATGGCACTAATATCATTTAATAGAATATCTTCTATGGAAAATGAAATACAAGATTTGCGAGTACAAAGAAAATTGTTGAAAGATGAAGTACTTAAATTGAGTACCAAAAGGAAACCAAATCCAAGAAGAAGTAAATATGTCAAAGCAAGGGGTTAATCCATTTAAGGGAAGAGTTATACCGAAAGGTAGAATTGAATGGGCACTTACTCAAACTCTTTCAATTTCTAGTGCTGCTAGGTTGTTAAGAGTTTCATATAATACTTTTAAGAAGTATGCAAAGTTATATGATTTGTTTGAAGAAAATAAAAACCAAGCAGGGGTAGGAGTACCTAGAAAGGGTGATACAGGATTTTCTACTGCAAGGTTGCAGGATATTTTTGATGGAAAACATCCTAGCTACCCACATTATAAATTACAAGATAGATTACTAAAAAATGGTTATTTAGCTCAAGAATGTAATAATTGTGGGTTTGATGAATACAGACGTTCAGATATGAAATCACCACTATTGTTAGATTTTTTAGATGGTAATTCTAAAAATCATGATTTAGCTAATTTAAGACTTTTATGTTATTGTTGTTTCTTTATTTTAAAGGATGCTGCAAAACAACTTGTTACACCTAAAAATGTAGATAGTTTACGAAAAAGGATGCAGCAAGTGTGGAAAAAAGAGGAAATTGACAGTTAAATTTACTTTTTTTATTTAAAATATACCGTTTTCTTATAAAACTTTATACTTATATATAAATAAATACATTCTCGGCATTTCTTGCCAACATAGAATGTACCTGAATAGGTCGAACAAATTATTGTTCCTAATAACAATATTAAATCCAATAAAATATATGGAGAAAAGTAATGGATGATCTTTTAAAAGAAGCCATTGCGGATGCAAAAGCAGTTCGTGAA
>CALBXV010000569.1 GCA_937890045.1 uncultured archaeon | reverse complement strand
GGGTCATCTTCCGTTGGGTCTTCTGCAAAATAATGGCTCGATAAATCAAGATGTTTTTCACTCTCATAATTATCCCCATAACTAACAGTTCCATCGTCCGCAGTAATTTCTTCTTTGCGTGTTTCTATGTAGGGGCAATTTTGGTAAGCGATAACTTTAGCAAGAGTGTTTAGTGCTACTATTTCCGCTTCTTTATCGTTACTCTCCTGTCTTATTGCAACTCTGTAGGCTTTAATAACATCAGGGATTGCAGTACCACCCTCACTCGCCCTTACTGCCATCCAGTCATCTCTTGCTAATAGTGACGATGCAATTTGCTTTACGTTGTCCAACATTTGTTTTTTAAGTGAATCAACATCCTTGTTAGTCTTGGCATAAGTCCCGACCACTTCATCTGATCCTATTGCATAAGATAAAGCACCACTATAATAATACCTGTGGTCAACTTGTTCCTCCCTGTACGGCAAAATATTAAATGAGGCAAGTTGTGCCTTGTCCATAAATATTTGTCGTGGGTAAATAGTCCCATCAATTGTTATTGATGTCGGGTGAGAATAAGTTCGTATAACCTCACCACCTGAAATTTGGCACCACATAATTTTATCTCCTATCTTGCGTTAGCATTCTTAAAAGGTGTTTTAGCAAATGCTATGTATATAAAATCGGCTCCACTTGCATTGGGGTAAGTGCTGTTTGTTCTAAGTTTAAAACCGTTAGAAAGAAAATCAATATCATAAGCAGATGTCGAGGTGGTTTCTGTCCCAGTAGTAAACTCAATTCTAGCACCTACACCATTAATATCTGGAGGTGTTCTATTACCAGAAGTATGACTTCTCCAATTAGCAGCAGCAGATATTTTTTTCAAAATCACATAAGAGGGGGAGAAGGAAGTAAAACAAAATGGGCCATCGGCATTACCGTTTCCCTCGTACGCCCCAATCTTGCTAAACCCGTCAACTGAATGGAAGCAGTAGGCTATATAGTTTTCATCATCCGTATTAACCTCAACAGCATCACCGATGGTGAATACAGATGAAGTGGGAGCCGTATCATTCCATCGATCAGCAGCGTCACTAGTTGCTGCGTCTGTATTAAGCACCATATAATCTGTTTCGGGGGCTGATGTATTACCAGCGTGATATACTTGCCACGCATCTGCTTGGTCAGTATTTTTAACTATGATTAATTCAGGTGCCGCTGATAATCCGTGTCCGACAGTTGCTGCTGATCCATCACCAGTATATTTGACGATTGAAAATCCAGCATTTTGATTTGCCGACACAGTTACCGTTTCAGCCATATCTCCGTCTGTATTTGCTGACCCAGCCCCTCCCGCTTTCCAACACCATGCAACAGCAGTTGCTCCGTTTGTATTTAGACCGCCAAAATTTCCGGGTGTGCCTACAGTAAATCCATCTGCATCAAGAGATGTAAAGTTTGCATTACTCTGATCTGCATGATTTTCTGATGTAGACATTCCAAGAGGTTCACGGAAAACGTCTGTAGTAAAATGCCAACCCGAACCGTTGCGTCTTTTCTGCCATAAAAAGTCAGGTTGAAAGCCCACGCCAGTTATGGCATTCTCTGAACTCCCATCTCCTGTATACAGAATAGTATTGAAATGCTTGCTTGGAATCACCGCACAGTCTTCGAGGTTCTTTGTGCAAAGAGCTAAATGCGATGAAGGAGGAGCGTAATAAAAATTACCGTAGCCATTTCCATCTGCGTTTCCTTGTGCGGTTTTTTCTCCTGCAAAAGTTCCGTCTTGACCAAAATTCGTATGGAAAACTTGAGTACCAGTATCGAAATTTTCAATCAGAGGAACCCATGTTTTCCCAGCAAGATCAGTATGTGATACTCCTTGTGTGGCATTATTTTTATAAAAGGTTAATGATGGTGCATCCATATCTACCGCTACACCTATAATATCACCCGTTGTCCATGATGCCCCATAGGATGAAGCACCAGCACCAGCAGTGCTTCCAGCTTTATTCCCATTACTAATATAAATTCTATGTTTCGCATACGCCCAAGCACCATTTGTTACATCATATTCAGTAGTCGCTATTCCCACATCTGGGCTACCAGTAGCTGTTTCCCTATAAATTTCATAATACCATTTGCCAGTGCATCAACATTATTATTTTTCACAACTATT
>CALBXV010000568.1 GCA_937890045.1 uncultured archaeon | reverse complement strand
AAGGGATAAAATTAAGAGATATAATCAATAAATCTAAACCAAAAAAGAATTCTGAATATGTAATGTTTCATTGTAATGATGAATATACAACAATAATTCCATTTTCTGATGCAATAGAAGAAAAATCAATAATTGCATTAAAAATTAATGATGAAGAATTAAGTATAGAGCAAGGGTTTCCAATAAGAGCAGTTATACCTCAACTTTATGGCTGGAAGAGTGCAAAATGGTTGAATAAAATAGAAATATTAACTAAATATCAAGATGGATTTTGGGAGTTAGAAGAACATGGCGGATATCATAATATAGATAAAGTAGATAATGAAGAGAGATTTAAATATTAAAAAAATAGATTCGTAAACATTATAATTATTCATGATTTAAGTAATATAACTTGAAATTAGAGCAAATAAGTCAAAAATTACTTTACAATAATATTATTGATATTTGGATTGGTTTATGTGAAGAGAAGAAGTGGAAATGGAAAGATACAAAGAAATTTAATAAATTCATGGATTATTTAAATGAAAAAAAGATTGATGTAAAAGAATTAGCAGTATGTGCTAGTGAACCAGGAGAAAAAACTAAGTTCATTGATAGAATATCAGAAATAAGAAACAAACAAATAAAAGCAATGACGTTAAGATTAGATAAAAAAACAATAGATAATATAAGAAAATTTAGTAAATAATAAGAGAATTACTGAAGAAAGATAGACTTAAAATAATTTAATAGAAATATATTAAGTCTTTTTTCCAGATAACCACCATTTAAGGTAATCATCTTGATTTCTTCTTTTTGCATCATAATCAGCTTCAGAATTTCCTTCTTTTAGTTTCCTTTTAATATCATTTAACTTATCTTTTGTAATAAATATACCACAACTTTTACAACCATAAGCTTTTACAGGAGGATCATAAAATAATATTCCGCCACATTCAGGACAATAAGTTTGATTTACCATGTTTTAGCTATTACATATGCATGTATAAACTTTTTTTTAAAAATATAATAATATATTTATAAAATAATTTTAACTAAAATTAATTAATTTGACAGAAATAAATACTGATAGAAACATGATTTTTCCAGGTCCATCTTCAATAGAATTAGGAAAAAAAATAGCGGATACTCTTAACATAGATATTGTAGATGTAGAATATAAAATATTTTCAGATGGTGAAAGTAAGATACAGATTAATTCAGATGTTTCTAACAAAAACATAGTTTTAATACAATCAACTTATCCACCTGTTGATCAACATATAGTACAAACATTATTAATATCAAAACAATTGGATAAATTAGACGCAAAAACATTTTTGGTTTCACCGTATTTTGGGTATTCAAGGCAAGATAAAGAATTTTTAAATGGAGAAATAATTTCTTCAAAGATAATATCCGAATTATTTGAATTTGTAGGAATAAATGAATTTATGACTGTAGATATTCACAGTAAATTATGTTTAGAATATTTTAATATTCCAAAATATAACATTTCTGCAATACCAATATTAGCAGATTATATAAAAAATAACATATCAATTGATAAAATAAAAAACGATATTATAGTGGTTTCCCCAGATTTAGGAGGATCAGATCGAGTAACAGATTTTTCAAAGTTATTAGGAACAGAGAATATAGTTTTAGATAAGCATAGAGATAGAACAACCGGAGAACTAACAATTAATAGTAAAGAAATAAAACTAGAAAATAAAACTATCATTATACTAGATGACATGATAAGTACTGGTGGAACAATAATAAAAACTTCAGAATTATTATCAAAATTAGGTGTGAATGAAATTATTGCAATATGCACACATGCTATTTTACTTGATGATTCACAAAAAAGAATAGAAGAATCAGGAGTTAAGAAAATAATATCTACAAACAGTATTCCAAACAATATAACAAACATAGATATAACTTCAATAATTGTT
>CALBXV010000567.1 GCA_937890045.1 uncultured archaeon | reverse complement strand
TAGTTCCACTTGTGAAAGGAAATGACATATAAAAGACCAACTTGTATTAATTATGGCTGTGATAAACTTTGTCATGCCGTTGGAAACAGATATAGAAGTCATTGTAGTAGATGCCATCGAGCAGGTTATGGTGATGGAACATTGGCTGAAGGAGTCACACCTTGGAAAACAGGAATATGTTCTAATGCCGATAGTCATTTAGGATATCCTTGTCCGATGGATTATGATAAAGCTCCTTGGGCAATAAGAACTTCAACAACAGAAATTGATCATAAAGACGGTGATAAGACAAATAATGATCCAAGTAATTTACAGGAACTTTGTCAATGTTGCCATAAAGAAAAAGGCAGACAGGCTGGAGATTTTAAAAAACAAACAAGATATAAATGAAAAAAGACAAGAAAACTATATTACCACCTGGTGAAATAGCAGAACATTATCAGTTTAAACATAAACCAGTAGATTGGTATATAAAGTGGATTGCCACAGTTTTTATATTAACAGGGATGACACTCAGAACAACACAACAATTTATGTTTATAGATATTATTGTATCATTGATTGGAGCTATAGGTTGGATGGTAGTAGGAATTATGTGGAAAGATAAATCACTTATATCACTCAATGCAGTGGCCACATTAATTTTACTTTACGGATTTATCATAGGACTAAATTATGTTTAAGAAAATGATTTTACCAGATGAAACAGAATGGCTTCCTGACGGAATTCAAAGACATTATCATTTTGATAATGGTTGGAGTGCATCAGTTATATGTAGAAAAGAAACATCTTCTGGTGGTAAAGAAGGCCTTTGGGAGATCGCTCCATTAAGATTTGGACTGATGTTACAAGACGAAGGTTTTGATATGGGACTGTATGATGTTAAGGGTTGTTTGAACGATATTCAACTTCAAGAAGAATTACATAAGATAAAAAGTTATGGTAGAAAAAACAGATTTATAAATAAATTAATATGGCGAAAAGAAAAATAACAAAAACGAAAAGAAAACCTGTTCGAAAGACTAGAGCTGAAAGAAAATCTTTAGATGATATACATTATGGACCAGAACCTGATGTAGATTATTTTGAAGATCATTCAATACATGACTACTTCAATTGGTATAATTATATGTGGGATAGAAATAAGTCTATGTCTGTATTGACAAGTTATGCTAAAAAGTTTGGATTTAAGAATGCTGGTAAGTTTAAAAAAATGGGAGTTCCAACTACATTAGCTTATATAGCTATTGGACTAGAAAGGGGTTTGACATTTCCTGCTCCTAAAAAAGCAGAAGAAGGTGAAACAGGGAATGTATATTATCAAAAATATCTACATGCAGAATTAAGGAAGTGGAATAAGAAAGCTCATAATCTTTACAATATGTATCTTGGGAAAGAATTGAATTCAGATATTAAGAAGAAAAGAAAAACAGTTCAAGAGAATATCAATAACAAAGTACAATTACTGTTAGCAGAAGTTGATTATGCTATTGATGTTTGGGATATAGAACCATTCGATATGTATAAGTATCTATCAGAAAATAAAGCATCTGCGATGATGGCTAAGAAGATACCAGAACAATATCAAGAATTAATAGATGAAGTCAAAATGGCTGTAAGTGGTAAATCTAAACAATTAAAAGAAGCTTATGGTTTTATGAATAAAAGTGAAAAGACGGCATTCATAAATTTCCTTATAAGAATACAAACTGATTCAGAACGCTATGCTGAAAATCATAAGCCTGTAAGAAAACCAAGAAAGGCCAAACAAATATCAGCAATAGATAAAGTCAAAAAACTTAATTTCTTAGATGAAGATTTAGAGAACAAAGTAAGTTCAATAGAACCTAGTAAAATCATTGGAGCAGACATACTGTTCTTATTCAATGCAAAGACAAATCAGCTGTGCTACTATCAGGCTATTGATCGTGGTGGATTAGATGTTAAGGGAACTACAATAAAGAATTTTGATAGAGATACATCAGCTGTCAAGAAACTAGGAGCTAAGACAACATATTTCTTAGACCGTGTTTTAGGCGGGGGTAAAATTGTACTAAATAAGATTATGAATGAAATAAATTCTAAGGCCAGTAAAGTTACAGGTCGAGTTAATAATAATATGATAATATTAAAGGTGAATTAATTATGCCATTACCAAAAATGCCTAATGATGCAAGCGTCGCCGAAATCTTTTCGGAAGCATCTAAACTAAAGGCCAAAAAGGACAAAGTAGAATTTCTATCTCAATACAGTCATAGAAAAGATTTAGAACATATAGTCAAAGGAGCATATCATCCTGCAATAGTTTGGTTAATCCCTGACGGACCATTACCAGAAGGTGTGCAGTTTTCTGATGTGCCAGCAGTTGATTTAGCTGACGATAGATTGATTAGAGCATACAGGCAATTTCAATATCTTGTAAAAGGTGGGCCTGATATAAAACAATCTAAAAGAGAAGAGGTTTATTTAAACATTCTTAGATCAGTTCATGTATCAGAAGCTAAACTTCTTATGTCAGTAGTAAGTAAGAAGATACCAGGATTTAGTAGAGCATTAATGCTTGAAACTTTTCCTGATTGGTTACCCAAATCAAACACTTTAACTGAATAAATACTTATATGTCTAATGTAAATAACAAACTAGGATTAACAGAAGCCGAAAGAACGGTTTACTATTACACTACTGACAATGTTAAAAACATTGCAGAGATAAGGCAATATGATCCAACTTATGGATTTGCTAAAATACATGATCCTATGTTAAATACACAGATAGATTTTTTTTGGGATTCTGGAACTTCTACATGGAAAGGAACAGGAGTTCATTCTGGATATACAGTAGATATATCAATAGAGGAGTTATCTCCACTTACAAAACAGACTGATGATGATGTTCCAGAAACAGCAACAACAGTATCTAGGTTTCCTGCATGAGAAGAAGTTCTAATGCAAGACTAATACGAAAAAGAAGACTTGCGTGGCATCGTCAAAATAAAACCTTGACAAATCCGCGAAAGCATGAGAAACTATATAGTGATGAATAGAAATTGTTCTATTTATTTTATTAGTTTAACAACATTATGAGGAATATATAATGGAAGTAAAAATAGTAACAGCTCAAGACTTGGCTGGCGCAGTTTCAATTATAGATGTATGCTCACAAAGAGGTGCATTTAGAGGTGAAGAACTTGCCGGAGTTGGTCGTTTAAGAGAGACTTTCTTAGCTGAGATTCAAGAACAACAAGGAGATGCTCCAGCACCTGGTGCAGTAGCCACTCCACAAGTTGAAGAAGAACCAGCTGTAGATACTGACTCTGACGAATAAGCTTATAAGTGAGAGGGGAGTGAAGTATTAAGATTGTGCCGATTTCTCGGCGAACTAACACCCCTTGATCTTTTAATAGACAATATGTACAATGCCAACAAAATTAAGACCCAGTGGAAGACGATGGATTAAAAATCCTGATACAGGCCGATCAACAAATCGTTGGGAGCCTGAACACTATTATATTAAAGGCATTTCTCAAACAGAATTATTTGAAGAATTAAACAAACCCAATACTAAACCTAAAGTTAAAGTGAAGATTAGAAAAGAACTTGTAAGACGAGGTATAACAATAGTTAAGAGGACACAACATGGCTGAGATTAACGATTTCGGATTTACGGCGGTAGATCAAGACGAACTAAAAACTAAGACTGGCGAAGATGCTAGTATTGGTAAAGAAGTCGCTGATCAACTAAAAGCAGTTGCTGCATCATCTGCAGGTCAAGCCAACTCAGCTCAAATAGAAGATTTAGATGGTAAGGTTGACTTACTACAGAAATTAATTAGTAATGCACTAGGTGAACTTGACGATCACAAAGACAATCTAGTAGCAATAGACACAAAGAAAGAATTAGACTTCAAAGATAGATTGATAGATTGTGAAAAACTCATTCTACCTTTATTACAAAATCTAATGAAGAACGAAGAAAAAGAATATATTTACTGGCCCAATCGGAGAGCCATTATTCAATCACAAATTGACAGATTACAAAAAATTACAAGAACTAGTTGAAACCGCTAGTACACTTATTATATAATGATACACAATGGAACTAACAACATATAAAGTCTTAACTGGACTTGCATATATCACATTAATAGTAATAGCCACTTATGTCTCTTGGAAAAAGGGAGAGAAAGAGGGTTCTGTTTTTATGCTTCAATATTTAAGAGAAAATAAATTTTTTAATGATACTGATTATTATAAATTTATGAGGCATGTAAGAGCTGACAAAAAGATTGCAAAGATTAATGATATAATACCAAAAGAACTTAAAAAAAAGGAAAAGAATGATGAAGACAAATGAAGAACTTTATCGAGGTAAAAAAAGGGGTCTTTATGATCCAAGTGAAATAGAAGTATTTTTTACAAAACTTGGACAAGAGATTTATAAAGTAACAGATAATAAAACACACAAATCACAAATGACTGATGAAGATTGGATTTTGTATTGTAACACTGCTAGCAAATGTGTCAGATTTGGAACCATATGGGGGCCAAAAGAAATGACAGATTTTAAACAAGATGAATTAAGTGTGCTACAATTATTTTTAGATAAGAGGGAACAAAATGCCTAGGCACTTAACAAAGAATGTAGCTGAAATTGTAATACTACAAAAGAATTTAAAAGACTTACAAGGTCAATTAGCTAATGCTCAGAAAAGAATTTTAGAATTAACTCAAGACAAGAATACGGCTACAGAAGAATTGGCCAAAGAACGACAACTACTTCTTGAATTAGAAAAGGACTTTAGTAAGTCTGAAAAGGAAGCAAGTGATAAAATTGCAAAACAGATTGAAGATTGGCCTGATGTTTTAGATTCTAAACCTAAAGCTTCTAAAAAACCTGAAAAAAGTTTTAAGCCACCAAAAGTTCCGGCCGGAACTTTCTATTTAGCTAAGAAAGGTGAGAAGTGGACTAGAATTAAAGAAGATGGTACTATTGAATACATGGATATTCAACCAGGTGAATGGGAAGATTAATGCCAACTTATGTATTTGAAGATAAATTGACTGGTGAACAATTTGAGGAGTTTTTCAGTATTGGTGAAAAGACACAATTCTTAAAAGATAATCCTGATTACAAACAAGTTCTAACTGCTCCCCATATTGTAAGTGGAGCTAGAGTAGGAACTGGAAAGTTAGGTGGATTTAAAGAAGTATTACAGAAAGTTGGAGAAGGACATCCAGGCAGTGCTGTAGATAAGCAATTCAATCGTAGGACATCAAAACAAGTAGCCACAGATAAAGTAGCTAAGAAACATGGGATCAAAGATGTTTAATCATTTAGAAGGGTATCCATCTGTTACCTTACCCGTAAAACAAATAGACGGGAACAGATATTATACAACTCCAGAGGGAAAGAATTATCCATCAGTTACAACAGTCACAGGTTTAATGAATAGAGTTTGGTTGGCTAAATGGAAAGCAGCTGTTGGTGAAGAAAAGGCAAATGCTATTTCAGGTAAGGCAATGGCTCGTGGCTCAAGATATCATTATCTTCAAGAAGATTTTTTAAACAACAAACTTACAGAAGAAAGAATAAACTCACTTACTCCTTTAGATTTAATGATGTTTAATCAGACAAAAGAATTAACATCACGCATAGGAGATATCTATATGTTAGAAGGTTCTATGTATAGTAATGATCTTGAAATGGCAGGTAGAGTTGACTTGATAGCAGAGTTTGCAGGGAAGGTTTCAGTTATTGATTTTAAAACATCAACAAAAAGAAAAACATCTAGTAAGATCAAAGGATACTATATGCAAGAAACAGCATATGCAAAAATGTTTGAAGAAATGTATGGAGTTCCAATTAATAGAATAGTAACTATTATTGCAGTTGAAGAAACAGGCCAATCACAAATGTTTGTTGATGAACCTAAAAAATGGATAGAACCATTAAAAGAATTACGAGCTCAATACAGAGAGGAATATGGTATATGATATTAACTAAAAAGAAATTTACTACAGCAGTTGAAGAACTAGTAATAGAAAAGAAATTAAGTTATATAGATGCCATAGTATATTTCTGTCAAGAGAATCATTTAGAACCTGATTCAGTTAAAGGATTAATTACACCACCATTGAAAGAAAAGATAAAAGCCGAAGCTGTGGGTTTAAGATTTCTAAATGAATCACACGCGAAGTTACCAATATGATACCACAAAAACAAAAACCTTATCACCAAAGAAAACACTTTAATAAAAAGAAAAGAAAACCTAGACCTTTGACTTTTGATCAAATGTTAAGAAGATTTAAAAAGAAAGTTGAACGAGCAGGAACATTACAAGAAGTTAAAGACAGACAATACTACGAAAAGCCAGCACAGAAACGACAAAGAAAAAAGAAAGAAGCAATTCGTAAAGAACAAATTAGATGGGAAGCTGATCAACTTCCTTCACAAAGATATAAATGGTATTAAACATGACAAGTAGAGAAGGATACGACGCTTACTGTTTATACTTAGCAATCAACAATCATTTCTATAGTGACAGTTATGATTACTTCAAATACAATGGTAAAGTGTCAGCAAAGTTAGAATCTTTTATGAAAAGAAAAGACAGATATCATTTTGCTAAGTTAGCTCGAAAATATAATGATGAATTAAAGGATTTTCTAGTTGCTAACTTCTCAAAAAAGAAATACTATGTTCGTGAGTTATTAGAACAAGAATGTGAAAAGAATTATATAGAGTTTAAGAAAAGAAAACAGAAACTTACATATCTTATTACAGAAGAAATGAGATACTTGTTTGACAAATACAAACATATAGATTTCTGTATAGGTATTAAAGACGGACAACATTCTAATATACTAAGAGAATATCTAGGTGGTAGAATAGCAGCTGAAACATTAGTAGCTGCAGATAGAATATTTGGTATCTTTAATGATTATGATACTATGATGAATGAGAAATTTATCTGGCCTAAAACAAGAAAGAGATTAGATAGTTTAGCTCCATTCTTAGAATTAGAAAACAAGAAATTACAAACAGTATTACAAGGCATATGGCTATAGCATACATCATAGGGAATGGTCCTTCTAGAAAACAAATAGCATTAGAGAAATTAGATGGAGTAACATTTGGTTGTAATGCTCTGTATAGAGATTTCTCACCTGATTATTTGATAGGTGGTGATGCGACTATCATCAAAGAGATATGTGCATCGGGTTATCCGAACGATAATCAATGTATCTTTCCAGATTGGGATCCTATTCCAAAAACTTATATGGATACATTATTACAACCATTTAAAGATCAAAATTACCGGATAGAAGAATCTGATTTAGACAAACACGATCATATACAGATATTCGGGTTATCAGAAGATCCCGCAGAGGACATGCAAGTTCATGTTTTGGGTGTTGATATCAATTGGAATATAATAAACATGCGAGGCACAGATGATGATCCTGGCTTTTCTGTAAACTTTTTTACAGGAGCTCAAGCTATGACACAGGCATCTATAATGGGTTTTGATGAGGTAGGGTTGATAGGGTTCGATTCAATATGGAACTTTAAACCTGATACTTATCAGAATATCTATGCTGGAACTAATGCATATGACAATGTAAAAGAGACAGCTAGATTAAGGGTTGGGTCTAACAATCCCAACAGTTTAATAGGTACTCAAGAAGCACAAATCAAAAAAGTCCTTGACCGATTTGAAGAATGCGAGTATACTATATATAAGAGTGGGAAAAGTTTTCCACTTAAATACAATAGTTTTATAAAATAGAATACAATAATAAGAGGAAAATATAATGTCATTCAATGAATTAAAACGCAGTCGAAGCGGGTTCGACAAACTACAAACGGCTTTAGAGAAAGACTCTGAAGCATCTAAAAGCTTTTCAGACGATAGATACTGGAAACCAGAACTTGATAAATCAGGTAATGGTTATGCAGTCCTTCGTTTTTTACCAGCTGCTAATGGAGAAGAACTTCCATGGGTCCAATATTGGGATCATGGGTTTCAAGGTCCAGGCGGGTGGTTTATTGACAAGTCTTTAACAACTTTGAACAAGCCTTGTCCAGTTAGTGAATATAACACTAAACTCTGGAACACAGGTGATGAGGTTCAAAAGGATCAAGCTAGGAAACAGAAACGTAGGTTACACTATGTCTCTAATGTTCTAGTTGTTTCTGATCCAAAGCATCCAGAATACGAAGGTAAAGTAATGCTGTATAGATACGGCAAGAAAATCTTTGAGAAAGTAAAGGATGCAATGCAACCACAGTTCGAAGATGAAAAACCACTCAATCCATTTGATTTATGGGAAGGTGCTGACTTTAAACTTAAAGTTAGAAAAGTAGATGGCTACTGGAATTATGATAAATCAGAATTTGCAGCTCCGGCTCCTTTGTCGGAAGATGATTCTGAACTTGAGTCCATCTACAACAAGCAACATTCTCTAGCTGAGATTATTGCCCCTGACCAATTCAAGTCTTATGACGAGATGAAAGTCAAGTTGGAAAGAGTGTTAGGTATAACAGGTACAGTTTCAGGTGCTACTGCAGAAACAATTGCTGATGATAATTCGGCAGGAAACGTAGCTACAGCTGATGAACAACCTTGGAGTGGTGTTGATACTATTTCAACAACTTCAAAACAAGAAGATAGTTCTCTATCTTACTTTGAAAAACTTGCTCAAGACGCGTAAGTAACTTTCAACTAGTTATAAATACTTATACCTAATATCGGGAAAGGGGCATCGTGTCGGCCTCTGTATTCACTAAGACTTAGTGAGTGGGACTTTAAAGAATGGGGATTCTTTAAATCAAAGCGGAAAGGTATCGGAGCGGCAGGCGGTATCGTAGTAACGGCGGGCGAACGGGGCTAGTTCTACAACTTCTAAATTTATCCATCAAGAGCCATGTTGGCTCGCATACCTATAAAGTCAGTTGGTTGAGTTGATTCTGAACTCATGTGAACTTCACGAGCATCTGTTTGGATAGATGTATTGACTTGTTGATTTCCACCTACAGTTCCAGCATCTTTTTCAGCTTTTCTATCAGCATCTGCTTTGGCGGCGTCTTCTAATTGTTTTCCTCTTTCTACAGAAAGTGCTTTATACTCTCCTAGTAGTTTTTGATCGCGATCAATTCGTCCACCTAAAACATCTTCACGTTCACCTTCAAGTTTTTCTGTTCTACCTGCATCCCATTTTTCAATATTAACTCCAGGTATTTTGTTTAGTTTCGTAATGACTTTATTAGCCATTGAAGCAAAGCCATCTTTAATTCTAGCGCCTAGCATTTTAATACTATACCAAATATCTTCTCCTAAGTCCTTAAACCAATTAGACACTTTTGTAAATGCATTTTTAAATTTGTCTACAGCTTTCTTGAAATTAACTCTTATTTTTTCTATATTTCGCGATATATAGATACCAAGGATTACTACCGCAGCTATTATTAAAAGTACTATTGCTACTTTGGCCATTATGGCTGCTGTAAACCCAGCCATTGCTAATGATATTGCCTGCAGGGCCTTTGTGAACAATCCAGAAGCTTTCTTGAAAACTTTTCCAACTTTAGTTAATTTACCTGTTTCTTTATTTACG
>CALBXV010000566.1 GCA_937890045.1 uncultured archaeon | reverse complement strand
TTTAATCGATTAAACGCTTGACTCAGTCTTTTTATTAGACTTCTGCACAAGCGTAACTGTTAATTTCTAAGCCAACAGCGACTTCTGATACTTTAGGTGTATACCAAGTCATTTTATATCTCCCTTAATACTTAAAGTTAATAAAAAACGTTTATGTCTGGAATTTCCCCGACACACTATTTAATATAACAATTTATTTGGCAAAAATATGGCAAAATACAAATTTTTTTAATTTTAAGTTATTGATTTTATTGAATAATTTTTATCATTAAAAATTATATTCAATTCCAGTTATAATTGAACGTCCATTACCCACTTTTAACCCTTCGGCTGAAATTGATGCAATATAAACAACATCAAAAATATTAGTTATGCTTAAATACAAAGTTGAATTATTAAATTTTGACAAAGTGTAATTACCTCTCGTATTAAAAAGCCAATGATCATCAACTTGACCCCATCTTCCACTTTGTCCAATACCTTTTGAATTATCTATATCGGTGTAATACTCTCCGCGATATCTTGCAGTAGCACTCACGTCCCATTTGTTTGGTTTTCCATATCCTAAAGTTAATAATCCTTTATGACGTGGAACAAAAGGAATATCATTCTCATAAATATCATCCACTACAACAACTGTACCTGCATCATTACCAGTATTTCTTTCTCCTTTTTGATGAGTTTTTAGTTTTGGATACATAAAACCATATGAAAATGTTGCAAACCAATTATGAACTTTTTTAGAATACTTTGCTTGGTCCCAATTAGCTGAAAATTCAACCCCATCTGTAAAAGTTGTTCCAATATTTTTAAGAGTTGATCCAGTTCCTATAGTTCTTAAAGATGATTTAACTGGTCTATTTCTTTCAACTGTTCTAAATGCAGTAGTTTCAAAAGTAAGACCATGTTTATCTTCAAAACTAGTATTAACTAAACCTAATTCAAAATTAAAACTTTTTTGTGCTTTTAAATTTGAAATTTGTCTATAACCAGCGTCACCTACTGCTGGCGGTGCCATACCCATGTGAATGCCACCATAAATTTGATTTGTATTACTTTTTTCATAAGTAAAACCTAATCCAGGTAAAAGAATATATTCATCTTTTTCATATGAAGTGTAATTATTACAATCCGAAGATCCATTTGCTCCACATCCATCTCTTCTCTCTCTATCATTATGTATTAAATAATAACTTTCGTATCTCACTCCAGGTGTCAAAATTAGTTTATCTGAAGTTGTAATATCATCTTCTAAGTATAATGCCATTGCATATATCTCAGCATCTTCACTCATTTTAGAATATTCATCCTCGGTTATTTGAGTACCGGTTTGTTTTTTATCACTACCTGTAATTCTTGCTTTTCTTTCAATTTTTTCAAATTCAAATTTGACACCATATTTTAAATTATTAGATTTCCCAAACCAATTTATATCTTTATAAAATCTAGTTTCCAAACCTCCTGTATGATATCTTCTAGGTGTGTTTTTATATCCACAACTTCCTATAGTTGCTGCTGTTTCTTGAACCATCTTTCCTTCAGCATCTCCATTACAACCAATATCTTCTCTAACAACTAAACCTGTAGATTCATTATCAGTTTGTGACCAACGTTGTCTATGAACAAAATTATAATAAATATTTGTATCAATTTTTAAATTTTCACTTGCATAAAAACTATGTGCCAAACTTGTCCTAACAATGTCCATTTCAAATGTATCATCAAACTTTCTTTCATTCCCCATGTATGGGTCAGCATTATATTGATAAAGACCTAAACCTCCTTCGGCGTATTCTGAATCTTCATGATTGTAATTAAGAGTAATTGAAAGTTTTTGATTAAACGTTAAATCTATATCGCCATTTAAAAAATAATCATTATAATCTACGATATCACCTTTTACAGGGCCTCTATTGTCATGTCTAGTAAACATACCTTGCCAAGCACCGAATTTTCCAAAATCTCTTCCATAACGAATATGATATTGTTGCCTCGGACCAATATTAGATTCTCCAAAAGAAGTAATAATTTTTCCTTTACTTTCTTTTGGGGGCCTATGATTTAAAAAATTAATAATTCCGTGCATTGTTTGTGGACCGTGAGTTAATTGACCAGATCCTTTAATAACTTCAATACCAGCTATTCTTTCATCTGGCGGAATGTAATGTGTAGTTGGATCAGTATATGGTGCAAAATTAAGTGGATTATAATCTTCGTAAACACTAATTTTTCTAGACCTCCTAGAATGGGCACCTCTAATACCAAAATTAGCTTTACGAGTATCTCCATCGTCTGTTTCTGATATAACTCCTGGAATTTCTTCAATAGTCTCTCCTATTGTTAATCCTCTTGATTTATTCATTGAATCTCTATCTACATAATTAGTAGAACCTGGTGTTAAACGAGTTCTATCTCCAATTGATGATTGAATTTCTATATCAGGAAGAGTAATTGTTTCAGCTTCTTCTTTCTCTTCAGAAAAAGCATTAGATGCAGAGATATAGACAAGTAAAAAAAATAATAAACAATTAAATTTAAACAATTTAAATATAAAAAAAATTTAAAAAAAAATTACTGTATTTAAGGTCTAATCTTATCTTCTAAAAGAAATTTTTTTTATTTTATTTAGTAATATATAGATATTCATAATATTAATAATTGATATTTTTTTCAAAAGATAAGTTACGAATCTAAATTTTCTAAAATTATATTAGTATAAACACCAAGTCTTTTTTCATAAAATCTTGGTTGTTCACAAAGAGCATCCGATAATGCTCTTCTATCTTCAAATCTTCTTAAATCCCAAAATCTTTCGTTTTCTAATTTTTTCAATTCTTCTTTGTTAGATTCTGGATTATCAGTTAATTTTTTAATCTTTTCTAATTTGTCAGAAATTTCTTTAGCAGTTTTTCTTTGTCTTTTTCCAAATTGTAATAATTTCTCTGTTCGTTTATTCCAAATTTCGTTTGTTGTATCAAATAGAGCATGAAATAAAAGTTTTAAATCTTTTGAAGAGCTATTTTTTTTTATGTATTTATGTAATTCTTCTATTCCATCTTCTTGTTTGGTTTTTCTATTCATTAATTTTTGTGAAAAAGATCGAAGCTGATCATTATTTCTCCATTTTGATGAATCTTCATCTAATGGCGGTCCTGTCCAGATTGACCCCCAACTTAATTCTTTAATTAAAACTTGAATGCATGGCCAATTTAAATTGCTTTCATTTTTTGATGGTTGCCCAAGGACAATGCTTGAAATAAAAAATATACTTAAAATAATTGGTATTATTTTTCTCAAAACTTAAACCTTCTTTTTAGTTATAAGACCCCTACTAGGGTCATAACCATAAATCGCCAAAATTAAAAAAATTAATAAAAAAACAAGAACATAAATAAGTGATTTCTCATTAAGTTGACCATAAAGAGAAAATCGAATTGATTCTACAGCATGAGTAAATGGGTTATAAGAACAAAAATAA
>CALBXV010000565.1 GCA_937890045.1 uncultured archaeon | reverse complement strand
TCAGCTCTAACTATGAAATTGCTGATAACGTAGAGTGGTTTGGCCAAACAATGTTCGTTCAAAACTCATCATTTGGTCGTTATGCTCCACCTGCTGCTGCGTGGGAAAATATGTCGGCGGATAATCCGCATAATCCATATGGCGTAGATGATGCGTATGGTCTATTTCGTTGGGTTGGTATCGGTACTCGTGATGGTAACGTAGATGATTACAATATCGATTTAACTACTGGTCTTCGTGGTGATTTGGACTGGAACAATGCGTCATGGGAAGTTTACTACCACCGTAACAAAGCAGACAATAAGGCTGTTGGTGAATACTACCTTTCTTATGCTGGCCTAGCGTATAACCAACAGAATGATATCTCTTTAGATTCTGAAGAAGGTATTGCTAATATGAAAGCAACAACTCTTCAACAATCTTCGTCTACATTTGATCAATACTTTGCTGGTTTAGGCTTTGATTTATTCGAACTACCTGGCGGTTCAGTTGCTCACTATGTAGGTATGGAGTACTTTGAGCAAACTTTTGCTGACATTTATGATGGCCAATCAGAAGCAGGTCGAATCGGTGGCTCTGCAGGTAACTCTTCTGAAGGTAAGCGTGACGTGACGGCATTCTTCTTCGAATCAGTGCTTCCAGTGACTGAAACAGTAGAATTGAATTTAAAAGCTCGTTACGATGACTACTCTGATTTCGGCGATAATATTGCACCTGCAATTTCTGCTCGTTGGCAAGTAGCTGATAATATCGTTATCCGTGGTTCTTACTCTGAGTCTTTCCGTGCACCAGGTTTAGACCGTTTGAATGCAGCCCGTTCATTCTCAGCAGAAGACGCAATCGATTATGCGAATGGATCTACTACAGAACGCCAGTATGATACTTATTACACGCAAAACTCAGAGCTAGATGCGGAAGAATCTGATTACACTAACCTAGGTATCGCTTGGGATGTAAACGATAACCTTACGTTCAAACTTGATTACTTCCAGTTACAAATCGATAATGTAATTCAACAAAAGACATTACAGTCACTACTATCAGATGAAGCTGCAGGTCTAATTTCTGCAGTATCAGTAGACACAGATACTTCAAACGAAACTTTCTATTTGAAACGTGCAGCATCTGGAACACTTATTGAAGCAGGTACGTCTTACTTTAACGGTGCAGGTTTTGAAGTTGAAGGTATCGATTTTACAATTGCTGCAAACCTTGAGACAGGTTTTGGTGATTTCCGTTTCCAAAACGTGAATAGTTTTGTACTTTCTTATGAGGAAGAAGTAGGCGGACGAGTTCAAGATACATCTGGCTGGTCTGGTCAACCTGAACTTAAGTCTGTTGCTACAGTTGCTTGGTCTTATGAAGATCACTCTTTAGCATGGAATGCAACATTTACTGATAGCACTAGTGAGTTCGAAAGAGCACCTCTTGATGCTGATGATAACCCAATTCCAGGTGCTAAATATGATGTATCAGGTAGACTTGATAGCTGGTTAGTACACAACTTAACCTACACTTATAATGCAGGTGCTTATGGTGCACTTACTTTCACGGTTAATAACTTAACAGATGAAGACCCTGTATTATCATCAAATGGAACTTGGGATGATCAAGATCTATATAATAACTTTGGTCGTGACTATCGTGTAAGTTATTCTATTAGCTTCTAAATAACCTTCTATGTAATTTAAAAAAGGCTGAGTTAAATCAGCCTTTTTTTTGATTCGGATTCAACTGCTTAGCTATACTTGTTTTATTTTTTTAGTTAAATACTTAAATTTAATACCTTTATATTTCCTAACTTATGAAATAAATAAGTAAATTTAAGAATATTGGTGGTGTTAATATCATAGCAACAGCCTACGAAGTACATCTTAAATAAAGAAGAGTATATTTAACGTTTTAAGCGTACTTATTTCTTCTTTGGAAATATCATTGAAGCAAGCATAATCAGATTTAAGAGTCACTTAATAGGTTGAATAGTATTAACATTTTATGAAATTAACCATATTGGAAGAAAGTTTTAATACACCAGATTTGGAAGACCAGATTTTTTAGGTAAAAATGATTGAACTCTAAAAAGCATATTAGGCATCAATTAAAGAAAAAATGTACTATTAAGGTGCAGCTAACGCTGCAGTGATCGAATTTACCTTCTTTAGTAGGAGGAACTTTTATTTTTGGAGTATTGATGAGCGAACATTGGACAAATTACTGGCAACAAGGGCACCTTACATCATTTGGTGGAGGCTTTAAAGCAAATTACGTGGGGGAACTTAAGAGCTTTTGGAATAAGTTTGCTAGTAAAATAGAAAAGCATTCAACCATATTAGATATAGGAACAGGTAATGGGGCATTAATTGAGTTATTGCAAGTTAATCATAATTTTAATTGTGTAGGTATCGATAATGCTGTAATCCATAAGGGCTATATAGAGTCTAGTCGTGGAGTGCTTTTATCAGGTATCTCA
Organism: uncultured archaeon; assembly: GCA_937890045.1. The sequence continues at coordinate 778 of CALBXV010000565.1, read as the reverse complement.
GCCGAGGAGCTGCCTTTTGAAAATAGCCACTTTGACTATGTAATATCTCAATTTGCAATAGAGTACACTGACATTGAAAAAAGCCTCAAAGAAGTATACAGAGTGCTTAAATCTAAACATAATTTTGTATTTGTTTGTCACCACCCAGAATCAAGTATAATTAAATCTAATGAAGAAATTCTTGAAATGTCTATAGCAATTAAAAATGGGTTATTTGTACATATGGATGCTCTGGTAATGGCTTTAGCATCTAATGAAGAATTGATTAAGGAGAATTTTTCGGTTATCGAAGCCTTTATAAAAGATAAATCAAATAAAATAAATGGCTTATTGGGGACAAATTTGTTGGCTTTCATAGATTTTCTTAAAAGGAATCAAGGTAAGAAAATTAAATTTGTTGAAGCATATGAGTCATTTAAGAAAGAAATTGAACTTTTGATATTAAGGTTAGAGGAACTAATTCATGCGGCAAATAACTTAGAATCTATAATAGAAATATTAAATCAAAACGAGTTCAACTTTGAAATCGGCTATATCAGAGAAGATAAAAGTGGGGAGTTGTTAGCTTGTTTTCTAACTGTACATAATTAAGCATCACATGAAAATGGCAGTTACATAGAATCTGTTACAGGGTCTATTGCTTGGGAAGATTTTTCCACTCTAAACATGATAAGTCAGGTTATACAGTTTTTATTACATAAACTTCATTGCAAAAACTTTTGTTTTAAACAAAAATTGAGTATTTAAATTTCACTGCTAGAATGTAGCTAGTTATTTA
>CALBXV010000564.1 GCA_937890045.1 uncultured archaeon | reverse complement strand
CTTTACTTCCTTTACGAACACTCGTCATAATTTTAGACCACTTACCTTCATTTACTGATTCCATTGGATGACTTTTCATATATTTAACAAATTGTCTTGCTCCGTCAATATATCCTAATAATTCTTTTTTATCAACACCTTTAAAATGTCCACTCTTTAGTGCAAGATTTAGAAGAGCTCTTGTGGATTTACTTTTATTTCTCATTACTATTGCTTGTAATATATCTGCTTGGTCTGAAGTTAATATACCCATTCCAGCTTCATTTACGGATTCATTAAACCCATAAACATATCCACTCTTACTTAAAGTGTTTACGAACTTTGCTAAATCTTTTTTGTTTCTAAAAGTTTTGATATCAAAGAAATCACTACCATCTTTGTGTTTCTTTTTTCCATTATGATAAGAGATTGTATATTTTGCTGAACCAACTCTATCTTGTTGATAGTATCTTTTTTTACCTTCATTTACGGATTCAGGTATAATCCATTTCTTCTTTAATGCTTGAGCCCAAGTTTTCTTTGTATGAAATTCTTTTCTATTACCTGGTGCAACAAACATATAACTTGTTCCTGCTGGATCTTCAGGTATTCCACGATTACCGTGTGTAATTTTTTTCAATGTATATACTTTTCGTGGATCACTCTTATATCTAATCTTTTGTCCAACTTTAAGTTTCGGGTCTTTGACTGCTTCTTTTACGGATTCAACCTTTTTCTTTTTACCTAATTCCACTGCAATTCTTGCAACCTCTTTATAACTTTTATTCCATCCCATTTCTTTCATATGAACTGCCAATTGACCAAGTACATGACCATATCCGATTCCTGTACCTTTATGTTGTTTACTCCAATGTTTAATTCTACTAGCTAATGTATCATCAGTAAATTTAGCTTCTAACATAGTTATATTTTCTTTTTTTAATCTACTTTTTTCTGCTCTACCACGATTTTTAGATTCTGCTTCAAATCCTGCTATTCTACCACCTTTATGTGAAGCATCTTTACCATCACCATTACCATAAGTACCTTTTTTTCTATTATACTGATTTAACTCAGCTCTATATTTCTTTGCTTTGGTAGATGATTGAAATTTCTTGTATTCTGCTTTATAGTTACGTTCACTCATTATCGTAATCCCATAGCCCGTCTTTTTCTCATAGACTTCATTCTCTTTCTTCTAATCATAGCAGACTTTCCTCTTTTCTTAATAGCTGCTCTTTTCATAGCCCTTCTTTTTTTAACTCTTTGTGCACCCGAAACTCTTACGCATTGCTTTTTTGATGCGACATATCTTTTATTTTTTGGACAAATAACTCTGAGTTTGAGTTTTTTATTGCGAATAACTCTCTTTTTTCTGAATTCTTGTAAGTTATTCATTATTTCACTAACAAAAACATCAACCATTGTGTTGAATTCTTGTTCGTCATTAAGAATATCTTCAGTTACTTCATCAAACCAGCCATTTGCTATAGATTCCTTGACTATTCGGTGTAATACAGACATTACATTTCCGATAAAGCAAGTTTCAATTCAAGAACATATTCCTTATATAACCCCATTAAACGTACAGCTTTTTTCTTATCACCACTTTCATGTATATCTTTAATCATCATTTTCAAGTTTTTCTCAAGACTTGATACATCTTTTAAAGCTGAAGATTTTGCTCCTTCATACATAGGTGGTATATCATCTAATCTAAAATCTTTCCACGTTTCCCACATTTTATCTATTTTTGTTTTCGGCATAATTACATCTCTCTAATAATATCGTTAGCAATAGTTTCTACTTTACACCATTGTCCACATTCATTCGGATTTCTTTCATTTACTCTATAATCTACACTTTCATTAAGTCTACCCTCGTTTGTTGGGTGTAAGAAAGCGCCTTGTGTAGATGGATTAGATACAAAATCAAATGCTATAAGTTCAAAATCAGGTTGTACTGCTACAGTTTGTTTACCTGGGTCTTCATCATCTTTTTCATCTATAGTTTCTACTGAACCCATACCTCTTGAAGAGATACCTAATTTAATACCTGATCTGAATAATTCTTTTAAAATGTTTCCTGCGGGCGTAGGTAGAACTTCTACCTTTCCTACTAAATCATCATTTTCCCACCACATTTCTCTTATATTATGAGAAACATTTGCTAAGTTGACTACCGAGCTTTCGGGATGGTCTAATTCACCCATTGCTCTACGTTCTTTTATAAATGATTGACCATATTTTTTTGCTTCCCTTACTAGAATTTCTTTAGGGTAGATTCTACCATTTTGATTTTCAGCATTTGCTCTCTGCAATACACCCTTAACCATTAATTTCCCATTATTGGATTTCATGGATTCAGTTATTGTCTCTGGCCTTACTTCAAATGGTAAGTAGTCTACTATAAGTTGTCTCATATTTATCTCACCTTATTAGCTTTTAACTTTAATAATTTCAGTTCTAACCTCTTCAAGCTCTTCTATTAGCTTGTCAACTTTTTCTAACGCTTCCACCTTACTAAAACTATTTCGTTTTCCCTGTTTCAGCGATTCTTCACAAAACTTTTTTGTTATAGTTATAATATCCAAAAGTTTGTAAATAAGTTGAAACCTAAAATGTTCCCATTTTGGCTTTTCTTTCAACTTCATAAAAAGTTAGTGTAATTGGCCGACTTTATTAGCTAATTTTACTAACCTTTCACTAATTTTTTTCATAGCAGAATGAGTTCGTTTCCAATAAGATGTAGAATCAACACCTAACTCGTTCTTTAACTTAATATTCATTTTAACTAATTTATCAAGCTCATTCAACTTATCACGAACTTCCATCATAGAACGACCAATCTTTTGTTTTGATGTTCTTGTTTTATCATTTCTATATTCGTGATATTTACCTTCATTTATAGATTCGTTTAATTTATCTACAAAAACTTTCCAACTAAATTTCTTTTCGTCAGGATGTGCAT
>CALBXV010000563.1 GCA_937890045.1 uncultured archaeon | reverse complement strand
CTTGATGGTGACCTGTTTATTGAATTAATAAAAGTTAGAGAGGAGAAATAAAATGGGGTTATTTGGAAAACACACTAAATCTGGAGAGTTGGGTAGTATGGCTCAATCACTGGCAAAATTTGCAGGTGGTGCCGTATTTGCTAAAGATCCGCAAAGTTCTTACGGCCCGTCAGGGGGCCTTGTTGAAGGAGGCGAAGGGGCTGAAGGAGCTGAACAGGGCCTTACTATGATGGACAGGCTTGGTAGCGGTTGGAGAGCAATGACGGATTTGGGAGCGAAAGAGCAAACAAGCGCATTATCAGAGAAAGCATTAGCAGAAGCACAAAAGATAAACTTGGAAAATGAAGCAAGACATAAACCATATCATTTAGAACAAGTATATTCCAAGATAGACCCTTCTGGTAAATTTGGTGAAAAAATGGATCAGTTTCTTATGATGTCTGGTGCTAATAAAGATGGTGGTGTTATGACAATAGCAGAAAACGAGGAAGCACAGAGTATACCTGGCTTTAACCAATCAATAGCAGATTACTTAGAAGAGCTTGCTATTCAGCCTTTACTTCCAATAATTAAAACTAATACCAGGAAGATAGAAGATATACTAAAGACAGAAGGGTTTGTAGCACCAAACGGTGTGATGAATATTGATATTCTTGAACAGCCAGATGTGGCGGCCCAAGTTCCAAAGGCTGCGGCAATATATGCTACACTAAAAAACCAAAAGGCAAGGTTGAAAGATAATAGAGAATTAGCAGAGAACTACCTTAAGTTACAGCGGGCTATAAGTCCTCCAACTAAAAAATCCCAAGAAGCTTATGCCACTGAATCATCTATAGCTCAATTAATGAGACAATACGGTGAGAAGATGACCAGGGAGCGAGCTACTGGTATAGTTTTTGACCACGCACCTTACGCACTTGAAGTTGCATGGATGAAAACACTTGGTGGTTACAAGATGCCGATGACCGTAAAGGAAGTGGAAGACACGCCTGAAGCATATTTTCAAGCTGTGGGAACTAACCTAAGCGAGGATGATTTTTTAACTGGAGAACAGGTTAAGGAGTTATTTAGAAACATGGCCATAAAAACACGGGCCATGCCACAAGTCCCGTATGAGGGTGGTGGTAATACTGACCCAGGATTAAGAGAAGATATTCAGAAAGAATTACAATCAAAAGCATAAAATAAAGGATAATATAAATGACAACTCCTACTAATTTAGAGGTATTAGAAAACGCTATGAAGACTGATACCCTTGACCAGGTATCACCTTATCACCTTGACCTGTATAACAGGAGCGTTAAACATGGACTGATTACGCCTTTACAGGGGCAGAAACCACCAACTATACCTATCCCAGATAAATTTGACCCAAATGATGTTATTTCTGATATGTTGGGTGATTTTGATTCAATGGGTGACGGGTATGATTATAAGACTGCGCTTAAACACGGTATTGTACCAGATGATAAAGGTAAGTGGCAAAGTCTCGTACCAGAAACAGGGCAAATCTTAAAGGGCGCAAACCATTCTACCTTTGATTTGACTGTGGAGGCAGAGAGAAACAGGGGTTCTAATATAGTATATGATGGAACAGGAACTCTTTACTCCAGGTCACTTGGTGCTTTACGATCTGATGGTACGGAAAAGGGGACTGGTTTCAGGGGTGCTCATAAAATGACAGATGGTTCTGACCGTATTGTTACTGATATGACAGTTAAAGGCGGCCTTATAGTTAATGACAGGAGTATAGAATACCCTATGTTAGTCCCTACGCTTAATGATGCTGAGGTTGAGATTCTTATGAGGGGCGGTGATATACCTGACAGTATAAGAGCGAAGGCTATTGACCATGCAAGGATGCGTATAGAAGGTGGTATGTCTCCGTTTGCAAACCATTCACCCAGCACCCAGCAAAAATTCTCTCCTTTATTTGCATATGATGAACTGTCTAATGATAAACACAAAGACGATGGATATGTAATGGCTCTTTTAAAGGGCCTTGGTATAGGGTTTACAGTTGATCTCCCTGAAATGGTAGGACAGGCAATAAAGTTTATAAGCTTTGAAAAAACTCCTCCTGAGTGGTTTGGTCAAAAGTTGGTGGATTGGGCAGAAGCAACTTCTAAGAATGTATGGGGCAGTGAGCCTGAGTATGAAGGTTTTAAGAGGATGTGGTATGAGGCAGCAAGAATGATACCAACGATGATTGGAGTGGGTTATCCTCCTATTGCTGGAGCGAGAATAGCTCTTAGTATAGGCAGGCTAAGGAAGTTACAAAAAACGTTATGGGGAGTACATAAGGCTTCTAAAATAAAACATCAAGCGGCTGTGGATACCCTTAAGGGTATGGGTACAAAAGCAAGCCCAGAAACTATAAGACAGTTATCAAAAGCAGTAGCAAGTAAAAAACATGCATATCTGAAAATAACCAAGAAGCTTAATAGGGCCCTTGCTTACTCAAATGCATTTGCTATAGGCTCAGTCAGTTCAGTATACGGATTATCTCAGGGACAAAGTACTGTAGACATTGGTATGGCACGTATAAAAAAGTTAGAAGACCAGGGTAATTTTGAGGCTGCAGACAAGATTAGAAGTAATTTGTGGTTGGCAGCTTGGGGTACCGCTATTGCTGAAGGTGGTCTAGAAGTAGGAAGTAATTACCTTATGATAAGATTTTTAGGACTTAGCGGCAGGTCTGCATTGCCCAAAGGCATGAAACCTTCTGAATATATAAGAAGACATTTCTATAGAATGCTTGGTTTAACGCCTGCGGAAACTCTTGTGGAGGGAGCACAGACAGCAAGTGCAGCAACAATAGAAAAGTATTCAGATATCAGACCAGAGGCCCGTATTATTATGGAAGCATTACATACTATGGGTACCGTGCCGATTATGATGGCGATGCTTGGTGGTGCCAGTGCTGCCGTTCGTGGCCCAAGTGCCTTGAGAAAAGAAGGTACGTTGGCACAAGAAAGAAAAGAAATTAAAGATGTAGAGTTTGCTGATAAAGAGAGGAGAGAATTTGCCAGTAACATTAGAGCAAAAAGAGAAGCTTATGGAGAAAAAACAGAAGAAGAACTGAAAGTGGAGGCTGGTGCCCGTGTACCAGAAGATGAGAAAGAAGGATATGATAAGAAGGGTACGCCTCATCTTCTTAATAAAATGACTGGGATGGTGTTACAAGATGTAGCGGATGTCTTTGGTGTAGATCTAAAACGCATTGACTTTAGAAATAAATCAAAAGCAGAGAGAAAACATATGCAGTCTAAAATGTCAGAAGACGAGAAGGCTGCAGTTAGGTTCATAGAGTCCTTAGAGGCAGATATTTATAAACAAGGAAAGGGATCAGCTAAAGAAGGTTATATATCTTATCTAATGCTGGACGATATAAAAAATATGAATCTAGAGGAGATGATTGAGGGTTATATAGCGGGAAGGGAAGTTAGGGAATACGGCAAGGTGTTAGAGGCAGATCCTGATGACCAAGATTCTCTTTTTGCAAAGGGTGTATCTCTTTATCACGAAGCTAAGCGTATGAAAGATACGGATGTGCGTAAGAAATATAAAAAATTTAACGAGGCCCTTAGAATACTTGAGAAAGCAATAAAGGAAAACCCTGATAATATTGCCGCTCATTATAATCTGGCTCTTATTTATGCGGATGAATTTCAAAAGGGGACGCTTGGTGGTAACCGTAGGAGAGCAGTTAAGGCTTTCCAGAAAGTAAAGGAACTGGTAAAGAAAGAGAGGGAGAGAAAGAAAGAGGCTGGTGTAAAGATTGACCTGGATAAAAAAATGGACATGATGGATGAGGGTGCCAGTTTCTATCTTGATAGAAAATTTAAACCATTCAGTCAGGGAGCCAAGGAGCAGGCAGATTATAAGAAAAAGATTGTAAAGAAACATAAGAAAGAAACTGAAAAACGTAGGGAAACTAAGGAGGATAAACAGAAAGTTTCTGATGAGGCAGAAGCAGAGGCTGAGAAAAATATTAAAGAGGCACGAATAATCCTTGAAAAGGTTGATGCTGAGTTAGAGAATGCTGAGGATAAATTATATAATATTAAGAAGAAGGGTGGTACTTCTCTGTCTCTTGAAAATAAGATTAAAGCCCTTAAAAAAGAATCAGTCCGCTTGAACAAGGAATTACGTAAGTGGACAGGGATTCAAGCTAAAATTAATAACGCAAAGGAGGAAAAAAGGCGAGCGGAAGCAGCGGCCGAGAAGAAGAGTGGGGATGAAATCCAAGGCCTACATGACGCTATAGAAAATACAGACGACCTAGGCACAAAGGCGTGGCATTATACAGAATTAGCACGATTGGAACCTAAAAACAAGAAAAAGTGGTGGACTTTAGCTAACAAATTTATTACACAGTCTGGTAAAAAGGGGAAAAGTTACTTCGGTTTAGCGGCAAAGGCTCGTTCTATGCTTTATTGGGAAGGTAAATACCAGGGTGCTATTGACATAATTGAAAATATAAAAAGGGACTTCCCTGATAAAGCTAAAGAGGCAGAGACATCCCTTGATACAATGCTCCGCTACGCTAAAAGGAAAAGGGCTGCTATGGGTAGGGACGGCCTGTTAAAACTTACAATTTCCCAGTTAATGGAGGTGATTCTTGAAACCGAAATTATACGAGGAGCTAAAATAACAAATGAAAAACATATTTACTGGCCAGGAAGGGGGAAGAAGAATATTGGCAAAAAAGAACTGGCTGACCTAGCATATCTTGTGCATAAATTAAACAAGGCACCTAACGTTTATATGCAAGAGGGCATAAATAGTTTACAGGCAGTAATAACAGGAATGGGCAGGGAAGAACATAAAGCCGAGGTGGTGGAGGCAAAGGGCCATATTAGATATATAATTGCCCATGAAATTTATACAAATCCAGAGCAGATTTTACTCGTAAGAAATGCGGTGGCAGATTATCTTAGTGTGAATGTGTATACAGACATTGATGGGCACTCACAATGGAGTCTGACTAAACCGCTTAATCCTAACATGATTAATATTGAGAAGTTCACTACTAAGGAACAGATATCCTTTTTTGAGATAATAGATGAGGTTAAGAAGGAAGAAGGCCAAAAACATGGTGATGAATCTATCTTTGTTGCCCTGGAAATGAATGGCGTAATTGGTAGTTGGGTAAATATGCACAAGCTGTATGTAAGGTGGAAGCAACGGCAAGCGAAGATACTGAACTACGTGGCTCAGGAGAAAGGTAAACCTTCTTATAGCGCTGAAACTAAAGGGAATGAGAAGGCTTCTTTACCAAAGAATGCGGATTTTAGAAACAGGGTAAGCAATAGTTTTCTAAAGAAAGCAGGCATGGAACTCTTAGAGGATGAAGTGACTAGGAGTATAACCAAACTTTCACCAGACGTTCTAGAAAAATTACAAATTGATTCAGAAAACTTCCCTTTATTCGATGTACTTATGCCCAATAGTGATACTAACCTTATAGATCTTATTAATGCCGAAATTGCGGCCCACGACGTGTTAGATACTACAAAGAAGAAGAATATACGTGCATTAAAGAGGTTTCATGACGTTTTAGCAAAGGGGGGTGTGAAAAATAAAAAGCTATTTAAAGAGGCAGGAATTGAGGAAAATAAGGAGACTGGTAAGGTGGAGTGGAACATGGCCCAATTCTTTGAATTTTTAGATCCCGCCAATGAAAGCTTTGATAAACTTTATAAGCAATACTACTTAGGAGAAGGAAGTGCGAACAAAAAGGTAGGTCAAGCGTCAGCGTCAGCAACAACTCCCATTAAACGCTACTTTGGTTGGGTCTTTGATAAGTATGGCTACTCCGTTACCGCAAGATTAAAACAGATAGTAATACAAAAAAATGCGGAGGGTAGAGGAGAAAAAGCAACAAAGCCACGGATGCCAAGCCTGCCTGACGGACAATTTGAGATAATGTTGACAAACATGAACGCAGAAATAGATAGTATAGATAAACAAATAAAGGAAGCGGAAGCTGAGACCAAGGTAAAGGATAGGGGTAGTGAATACCAGAATATCAGGATGCATCAAATGCGAGATAAATTGGTATTAAGAAGAGATAAGGTATTACTGCTTATAACAGGAAACACCCCTGTCAGACCCACCATATCTTCACGTAATTTAGAATATCAAAATGTATTTACAGAGGATAGCCATATTTCAGACACCTTATCTGCCTTATTAGAGGCGGAAGGAGTGGGTAGTATCCAGGTGGCAGAAGGTAAATATGCGGCAGAAAACCCAACATTTATATCCCAACGAATAGAGAAGGAAATTATAGATGCCCTGAAAGAGTTAAGAGATGCAACAAGTGAATACATAAGAGAGTTTGGTGGTATAGAACGGATAAAAGAAAACCATGACAATTTAAAAATCCTTGAAGGCTATAATATTCCAGTTCAGATATTTCTACATATAAATGAACACAGTCAAACAAATAACTTTGAAAGCCCAAACCTTTTCACCTTCAGTAAAAAGGGTAAAACTACGGAGCAGAAGAAAGCAGATGAATGGGTGGAAGAAAAAAACTGGATATCAATGGGGACTAAAGAGCCAGGGCAGATTTTAAATCAAAATTTACTTAACTATGGATTGGCTGGCTTCATTCAAGAGGCGTATGGTTTAAGCGAAGAAGATGCCAGAAAGCATATAGAACGCATGAAGCCAGATGTAC